>JAQVSH010000036.1 GCA_028700615.1 Bacteroidales bacterium | reverse complement strand
TTGATTCTTCAAAATTTTCTAAAATTCTGATAAAATATTTCAATGCCTATAGAAATCATACCTGCGATTGATTTGATGGACGGGAAATGTGTCCGCCTTACACAGGGGGATTATGTCAAAAAAACAGTCTATCATGAGGATCCTTTGGTGATGGCAAAATCCTTTGAGGATGCCGGTATCCGGCGGCTGCATCTGGTCGACCTGGACGGAGCTAACGCTCATCATATTGTGAATCACAGGGTGCTGGAACGGATTGCCTCGGGGACTTCTCTGACGATTGATTTCGGAGGGGGCCTTAAAAGTGAGAGCGATTTACAAACAGCCTTTTCCTGCGGGGCATCTATGGTGACGGGAGGAAGTATTGCGGTGAAAAATCCGGAAGTGTTTGCCGGCTGGATTGAAAAATTCGGCGCGGAAAAGATTATTCTGGGCGCAGATGTGAAAAATGGCATGATTGCCGTAAACGGATGGCTGGAGTCGACAGAAGAAGACCTGATGACGTTTATTGATACCTATTGCGCCAAAGGGATTCGAAAAGTGATTTGTACGGATATTGTCAAGGACGGAATGATGCAGGGCCCTTCCATAGACTTGTATGCGCAGATCCTCTCGCGGTTTCCCGATCTTTATCTGATTGCCAGCGGGGGCGTGAGTTGTATGCGGGATATTATTTTACTGGCTGAAGCAGGGGTGCCTGCAGTCATTACAGGAAAGGCAATCTATGAAGGAACGCTTTCATTACAGGAAATTTCCAATATGAATTTAGAATAGTATACTATGTTAGCCAAAAGAATCATTCCCTGTCTGGATGTAAAAGACGGTAAAACCGTCAAAGGAGTTAATTTTATCAATTTCAGAGATGCCGGAGATCCGGTGGAGCTTGGGGCCGAATACAGCCGTCAGGGTGCCGATGAATTGGTATATCTTGATATTACGGCTTCCCATGAAGGCCGGAAAACTTTTGTGGACCTGGTCCGTAAAGTAGCCGAAAACATAAATATTCCTTTTACTGTGGGAGGAGGCATTAATGCCCTGGAAGATGTTGAAAAGCTCTTACACGCCGGTGCAGATAAGGTTTCGATCAATTCTGCCGCCCTGAAAAATCCGGATCTGATCAATCAAATTGCGCGGCATTTTGGCAGTCAGGTGTGTGTCGCGGCTATTGATGCCCGACAGGAAGAGGATGGACGGTGGATTTGTTATCTTAACGGAGGCAGGATTCCTACAGATAAAAATTTGTTTGACTGGGCCCGGGAGGCAGAGGACAGAGGCGCCGGGGAAATTTTATTTACCAGCATGAGTCATGACGGGGTCAAAGAAGGTTTCCCCAATGAAGCGCTTGCGCTTCTTTCCGATCGTCTGGGGATCCCTGTCATTGCTTCGGGAGGAGCCGGAAAGCCCGAACATTTCAGAGATGTTTTCCTGAAAGGGAAAGCTGATGCTGCATTAGCCGCCAGTGTTTTTCATTTCGGAGAGATTTCTATTCCCGATTTGAAAGATTATCTTTGTGGCCAAGGAATTACTGTTAGAAAAACTCGTTAAAATGATTGTGATGTCTCTTGATTTTGATAAAATGGGAGGACTTATTCCCGCTGTGATTCAGGATACTGTTACTCGTAAAGTATTGATGGTGGGATTTATGAACCAGGATGCTTATCAAAAGACGTGTGAAACCCGTCAGGTAACTTTTTTTAGCCGCACTAAGAACAGGCTTTGGACCAAAGGCGAAGAAAGCGGAAATTTTCTGGATGTAGATGAGATTTTGGCAGATTGTGATAGTGATACGCTTCTGATCATGGCCAGACCCCGCGGCCCTGTTTGTCATACCGGGAGTGATACGTGCTTCGGCGAAGTAAACACTCGGGGAACCGCTTTTCTGGATTATCTTCAGAAGTTTATTCAGCGCCGGAAAGAGGAGATGCCCGAAGGTTCATATACCACCCATTTGTTTTCAAAAGGGATTAACAGAATGGCCCAGAAAGTCGGAGAAGAGGCGGTGGAAACGGTGATTGAGGCCAAAGACAATAACAATGACCTGTTCATCGGAGAGGCGGCCGATCTGGTGTATCACCTGATCGTTTTGCTTACAGCAAAAGGGTTTAGTCTGGATGACGTGGCGGCCAAACTGGAAAGCCGTCATAAATAAGCAGTATTTCTACAGAAAGGATTTTTTAAGGGCTGCCATTTTGATGGCCGTGACAGCGGCTTCATCGCCTTTATTGCCCAGTTTGCCTCCTGCCCGGTCCAATGCTTGTTGCTGATCGTCCGTAGTCAACACTCCAAAAATCACCGGGATGCCATATTGCATGTTTACCTGCATGATACCCTGAGTCACTCCCTGGCAAACATATTCAAAATGAGGGGTTCCTCCCCGAACTACGGCGCCAAGGCAGATAATGGCATCTACTTTCTCCTGTTCGGCAAAAAATCTTGCTCCCAGGGGCAATTCAAAACTTCCCGGCACAAATTTAACGGAGATATCCTTTTCGGAAACTCCATGAAGCAACAGGGTGCTGACCGCGCCTTCACGCAATTTGTCAGTGATGGTTTCGTTCCATTCGGAAACTACTATCCCGAAACGCATTCCGCAGGCCGGAGGCACCGAATTTCTGTCGTACAAAGAGAGATCTTTCGTTGCCATAATAAGAGTCTAATAGGCTGATTTCAGAGAATGATGGCCCTGAAACAGAGGGTTAATTTAACAGACTCGTTTCAACACGGGAGATGTACTTGTCAATCTGAACGCCTTCCGTGGACTGGGGATATTCTTTTTTAATCTGGTTGTAAATATCCAGCGCTTTTTGCAGTTGATTTTCCTGTTCGTATAAGATCCCTGCACGCATGAGATATATAGGAGAGGTAAAATCATTTTTCACATACTCTGAGGCTTTGATATAATAAGATAAAGCTTCTTTGTTCTTTCCAAGTTCAGCATAAGCATCTCCGATAGCTCCCAAAGCAATATTAGAGATGATTTTATCTTTTGCATCATAGCTTTCCAGATAGGAAATGGCTTTTTCAAAGTCTCCGGTTCTTAAATAGCAAATCCCGGCATAATAATTAGCCAAATTGGCCGAAGGAGTAATGGAATATTGATCAATGATGGCCAGAAATCCTAAGCTGGATCCTTCTCCGTTGAGCGCTTTGTCATATTCTTCGTTTTCAAAGAATTTTTCAGCGGGGAACATTTGAGCCATCGCTTCTTCAGACTGAGGTTTCAGGTACAGATGGGTAAAACCCATGTAGAGTCCTGTAGCCAATACAATGCCTGCAATAATAATGGTAATGCTTTTTCTGTTAGTTTCAATGAAATGCTCTGCTTTACTGAGTGCATTTTCAATATTTTGAATAGGCTCTTCGGTGGGGGTATCTTTTTTAGACATAATTATTTAGATTATCTGAAAAAACAGACGCAAACCTACGTGTTTTTTAACAAAAACACAAATGTCCTCATTCTTTTTTTAATTACTAAATCACCTTACCTTTACGCTATATATCCGATTCATGCAACTACAAAAACTTTTTCTTCTGGATTTTAAAAATTATGTTGAGGCTGATTTTTCTTTTGGCCCCAAAATAAATTGTTTTACAGGAAATAACGGAGTCGGGAAAACTAACATTCTGGATGCTATCCATTATCTTTCCCTGTGTAAAAGCCATCTGAACACTCAGGATAGCCTGAATATAAGGCACGGAAGAGATTCTTTCATGATTCAGGGAGAGTTTTTGCGTAACGGATTGACCGAACAGGTTCATTGCGGGGTGAAGCAGAATCAGAAAAAACATTTTCAGCGGAATAAAAAAGAGTACAGCCGTCTTTCAGATCATATCGGATTATTCCCTTCCATTATGGTTTCTCCTTCAGATAACGCATTGATCGGAGAGGGCAGTGTGGAACGGAGACGATTTATGGATAGCGCCATTTCACAATTTGACAAAGTGTACCTTGAACAGTTGGTGATGTATCAAAAGGCTGTTTATCAGAGGAATGCGCTTCTTAAATCATTTCAGGAAACCCACCAGTTTTCTCCGGAAATGTTGTCTTTATGGGATGATCAGATGATTCAGTACGGAGAGCCTGTGTTTAGCCGGCGGGAAGATTTTATCCGGGAACTGACGCCTGTGTTTCAGTATTTTTATCAGGAAATTTCGGGTGCCGAAGAAAAAGTGGAATTGGTATATTCTTCCCGGATGCACCATGCTTCGCTTAAAGACCTGCTTGCCGGCGCGCTTTCCAGAGACAGAATATTACAATACACGACGGTGGGCCCTCATAAAGATGATCTGCAGTGGATGATGAATGGTTTTCCTATCCGTAAATTCGGTTCACAGGGGCAACAAAAATCTTTTCTTACCGCATTGAAGTTTGCCAATTACGATTTTATTGCACAAAAAAATGAAACCCGTCCAATTCTTTTATTGGACGATTTGTTTGATAAGTTTGATAATAAACGGGTCGAAAACATTGTTCGTCTGGTTTCAGGAGGTCGTTTCGGACAAATTTTTATTACCGATACTCATACGGAACGGATGAAAGAATTGCTGGCGTTTTCAGGTTCCGGGAATAGGCATTTTTTAATCCATGGAGACCATATTGAAATCATAGATTGACTTTTTATTTTATGAAGCGTACAGAGCCTCTTAATTTTGGAGATTTGGTGAATGCCTGGATAAAAAATTCCCGCCTGGACGGGAAGTTCAGGGAAATCCGAATTATTGAAACCTGGCACGAGGTCATGGGACCTGCTATTTCGAGGCAAACCCGGGAGATTTACCTGAAAGACAAAACTCTTTTTGTTCATCTTCATTCCGCTGTTTTGCGCAATGAATTAGGCATGAGGAGGAATAAACTCCTGGAATTGATGAATGAAAAACTAAAGGGAGAAGGCCCTGATAAAATAGTTCTCAAATAATACAGCACCTGAAAGATCAGAATCTTTCACATTGAGAAAAGAAAAAATTATTCTCAATCACTGCATTTTCGTCGCAGTCAGATCCGTGTATCGCATTGGCTTGCAGAGATTCGCCATATTTTTTACGAATGGTCCCTTCTGCCGCTTTTGAAGGATCTGTGGCTCCGATTAAGGCTCTGAAACTTTCTACCGCGTTTTCTTTTTCCAGCATGGCTACCACAATAGGGCCTGAAATCATAAACTCAACCAGACTTTCATAGAAAGGTTTTCCTTTATGGACTGCATAGAATGCTTTGGCCTGATCCTGATTTAATTTCAGGTATTTCATCGCCTTGATTTTAAATCCATCCCGGATGATTTCAGCAAGAATGTTCCCGAGATATCCATTTTTTACAGCACAGGGTTTAATAATAGTAAATGTGATGTTCGCAGCCATAATAAATCGTAACGTTTTAAAGAGATTATATGGGGTAAATATACTAGGAAAACCCCGGAAAACAAAAATTGAAGACCAGAATGATTATCTTTGTCGTTAAAAAGAATTGTCAACCGTGATATCTACATTTCCTACAAAAGAATCGCTTTGTCAGATCATTTCCGGAGCACGGAAAATTCTCATAACCACTCATCTGGGTCCTGACGGGGATGCCATCGGGTCTTCTCTGGGGTTGGCTCTGTTTATCAGGAAATTGAATCCTGAGACCAGAGTTGCAGTGCCCAATGACTATCCGGATTTTTTGCGCTGGATGCCCGGGAATGAATTGATTATGAATTATATGAAGCAAAAAGCAGAGGTGGATGCTTATCTTCAGGAAACGGATCTTATTTTTTATCTGGATTATAATGAAGGTTCCAGAGGCGGGCAAATGGAGCCGGTACTGTCTTCTTCAGGTGCATGTAAAGTATTGATTGACCACCATCTGACTCCCGCAATGAAGACGGATTATTGTTTGAGTGACCCTAATGCGTCTTCAACTGCCGAATTGGTGTATTCTTTTATCAGAGAATTGCCCTTGCCGAAGCATTTGATGGATACCGATATCGCCACTTGCTTATATGCCGGGATTCTTACGGATACAGGATGTTTTAGTTTTAATTCTTCCAGGGGGGAGACCTTCAGGCAGGTGGCCGCCTTGCTGGATTACGGCATTGATAAAGATAATATCTACAGCCTGATTTATGATAATTTTTCCGCGATGAGAATGCTTTTGCTCGGACATTGTCTGAGCAATATGCAGGTATTTCCGGAATATAAAACCGCCTATATGACCCTTTCCCTGGAGGATCAAAAAAAGTTTCATTATAAAATCGGGGATTCAGAGGGTTTTGTGAATTATCCTCTTTCGATAGAAGGTATTTCTTTTTCTGCTTTTTTTATTGAAAATGAGGATAAAATAAAGATTTCCTTTCGTTCGAAGGGGACCTTTTCAGTGAATCAGTTTGCCCGGGATTACTTTAACGGAGGAGGTCATCTGAACGCTTCAGGCGGAGATGTTTACAAATCTTCCCTTCAATCAGTGACTGAAAAATTTGTTTCTCTTCTTCCTGGCGTGAAGGATAGCATCATATAACAAACATTCCGGTAAACATCGGTTTTGGAAATTACGATGAGAGAATTTGTTATCGGGTAATCTTGGCTATGAAGGATCAAAATTTTGATTATTTGGACATTACAAGTAATAATGTATTGCCTGCTGCCGGAAAAATTCTTCTGGCCGGACCTCTTTCGGAGGATCCTTTTTTCAGGAAGGCCGTCGTTTTGCTTACGGAATATTCTAAGGCAGGAGCTGTAGGGTTTATTATTAACAAACCTCTGAGAATTAATATCTCTGATCTGATGGAATCGGGTTTTTCGGGAACTTTTGAGGTTGGTTTCGGAGGGCCGGTGGGTAATGATACTTTGCATTATATCCACAATGTATCCGGAATTACGGGGGCTATAGAGGTGCTTCCCGGGATATTCTGGAGCGGTGATCTGGATGAGTTGAAAGTGAGATTTTCCGGTTCCGGGACGTCAGGGGATGATATTCGCTTTTTTCTTGGTTATTCAGGCTGGTCGGAAAGTCAGCTGGAACAGGAAATCAACAATCATGCCTGGATTGTCACTGATCCGGAGGTATCCACCGTGTTGCAAATTTCTCCCGGACTTTGGGAAGATACTCTACGCAAAATGGGGGGTAAATACAGTCTTTGGGCTAATTTCCCGGACGATCCCGCTGATAATTAATTTTTTCTTTTAAAGTCTCCCCGCCTGATGGCTTCTACCAGTTCGGCCCAGGCTAAAGGGTTGGTTAATTCTGTGGTGGGAACGATCATCCCTTCCTGAGACATGAGCATGTATTGCTGTTGCATGGAAAACCTAAAAGAAGCATAGGGGTCGGGCTTGCCCTGAAATTCTTCCTTTATTTGTCTGTAGAGATGTGTTTGCAGGGTTTTAATATTTTTATAGGCACGTTGCATTTCATCTTCGGCCAGTGTGACTTCTACAAAAGCTTTTTTGAATTCCCCAAAGGTTTTCCAGGGTAATACGATGATTTCCTCCAGTGCGACGGTATCTTGTTCCATAATGACATCGTAAAGAATCACGGAAGAATTTGTTTTCGGGATGCCTAACTGGATGGTTTTGTATCCTATGCTTGAGAACCTCAGGGTATCTTTCGGATGTGCAAGCAAGGTGAATTTCCCGTTTTTATCGGAAATAGTTCCCTTTCCGGACTGCACGACAACGACAGAAACAAAGGACAGAGGAGCTAAATGTTCATCCTTAATTGAGCCTGTCCATTGTATCAGCCTTTCTTGCGCTTTCACTTCAGAAACCGCAATCAACAGAACACAAAGAAGAAATATTCTCCGGAACATCATTCGGAAATTTTTTCGAAAGTAAGCATATCTATTTTATTTTTCAGGCTGAAGTGAGTACTTTTAGCAAATTTTAATAATGAATAGATATTACAGTAATCATGCAAAACGATAAAAAACTGTTATTGGGAGATGATGCGGTGGCCCAGGCGGCAATTGATGCCGGGTTGTCCGGCATTTATGCTTATCCGGGGACTCCTTCAACGGAAATTATGGAATTTGTGCAAAAATCTCCGGATGCAAGACGGAGAAATATACACCGTCAGTGGTCTGCCAATGAGAAAACCGCCGTTGAAGAAGCGTTGGGTTTGTCTTATGTTGGCAAACGGTCTATGGTATGCATGAAGCATGTCGGATTAAATGTGGCGGCAGATGCTTTTATCAATGCGGCAATGACCGGAGTAAACGGAGGTCTGATCCTTGTGGTTGCTGATGATCCTTCTATGCATTCTTCACAGAATGAACAGGATTCGAGATTTTACGGAAAATTTGCCATGATCCCGGTTTTCGAGCCATCTTGTCAGCAGGAAGCTTACGATATGGTTTTTGAAGCCTATGCTTTGTCTGAAAAGTATGCTGTTCCTGTGATGATGCGTCTTACAACCCGCATGGCACATTCCAGATCGGGGGTCAGTCGCCGTACATTACAGGATGAGAATTCCCGTTCTCTTCCGGAGAATCCATCACGTTTTATTCTTTTACCCGTCAATGCCAGGCGCCAGTATAAAAACCTTTTGGCTTTGCAGGCTCGTTTTTCAGAGGCGTCTTTGCGTTCCACCTTCAACCAGTATATGGATGGGCCCGACAAAAGTCTTGGCATTGTTGCTTGCGGGATTGCCTACAATTACCTGCTGGAAAATTTTGAAAATCAGAATTGTCCTTATCCTGTGGTAAAGATTGCTCAGTATCCGGTTCCCTCTGAACTGATCCAAAATATGGCGGCTACAGTGAAAAAAATTCTGGTTTTGGAAGAGGGATACCCTTTTGTTGAAGAACAACTCAACGGCATCATTTCAAACCATTATGCCGTCAGCGGACGTTTGGACGGAACATTGCCCAGAGACGGAGAGCTTTCTCCGGATTTGGCCGGGAAAGCCCTGGGGTTGACAAGTCGTTCTGTTTTCCCGGTTTCAGACTCGACAGTGCCGAGGCCTCCCGCTTTATGCCGTGGATGCGGCCATATTGATATGTTTAGCTGTATTTCCGAGGTAATGAAAGAAATTCCCGATGGGCTGGTTTTTTCGGATATCGGATGCTATACTCTGGGGGCACTGCCTCCTTTCAGTGCCATTGTTTCCTGTGTGGATATGGGGGCTTCCATTACTATGGCTAAGGGGGCTTCCGACGGAGGGGTTCCTGTTGCTGCCGGAGTGATAGGAGATTCGACATTTACCCATTCAGGAATGACCGGTCTTTTGGATTGTATTCTGGAGAAAACACCTGTAACGATTATTATTGGTGACAATTCTACGGCTGCCATGACGGGCGGTCAGGATTCTTCAGCTTATGGAAGAATTGAAAAAATTTGCCTTGGTCTCGGAGTGGAAGAAGATCATCTTCAGGTACTGACTTCTCTGAAGAAATACCATCAGGAAAATATGGAGAAACTAAAAAAGGAACTTTTGTATCAGGGCGTTTCTGTTGTGGTATTCAGAAGGGAGTGCGTTCAGGTTGCCGCCCGGAGAGTGAGAAAAGGTTGATTATTGAAACTTAAAATGCATTCAGATGAAGACTGACATTATACTGGCAGGGGTCGGCGGACAGGGGATCCTTTCTATTGCTACTGTTATAGGGGCGGCTGCCCTTCAAAAAAATTATTATCTAAAACAAGCCGAAGTCCACGGAATGAGTCAGAGAGGTGGTTCCGTTCAGTCCAATCTCCGTATTTCAGATCGGCCTATTGCTTCGGACCTTATCCCTTTGGGAAGTGCTGACCTGATTCTTTCTGTAGAACCTATGGAATCCCTGCGTTACCTCCCCTTTCTTAACAGAGACGGCTGGTTGGTGACCAATGAGGTGCCTTTTTTGAATATTACTCATTATCCCGATATGGAACGTATTCTTTCTGAGATCAAAGCGTTGCCTCATTCGGTGACTTTGGGTGCTGATGCTCTGGCTGAAACTTGCGGTTCGGTTAAAGTTTCCAATATGGTGATGCTGGGAGCGGCTATTCCTTTTTTGCCGTTTTCTGAACCGGAGATAGAAATGGCTGTACGAACCATTTTCGGGAGCAAAGGAGAGGAGGTGATTGAGACCAATCTGAAAGCCATCCGGCTGGGGACAGATCAATCCCGTTCCTATATGAATCCTTAATGTAACTTTAACATTGAGTTAATACAAAAAATAGGTAAGGGTAGTACCTTTGAAGAATAATCCAATCGTTCCAGATGGAAATTGTTTATTCTGTATTGGTCGTCTTTCTTGGCCTTCTGGCGATATCCGATCTGGTGGTCGGGGTGAGCAATGATGCGGCCAATTTTATGAATTCAGCCATTGGTTCCAAAGCTGCTCCCTATAAAATTATTATGATTGTGGTCAGCCTCGGAATTATTATCGGGGCGACTTTTTCCAGCGGGATGATGGAAATTGCCCGGAGCGGGATTTTTCACCCTGAAAAGTTTTTCTTCATGGAAGTCATGGTGATTTTTATCGCCGTGATGATGGCTGATGTGATTCTTTTGGATATTTTCAACACCTTTGGACTTCCTACTTCTACTACGGTTTCCATTATTTTTGATTTACTGGGAGCTGCTGTGGGGGTTACCTTATTTAAGCTTTTGCAGGACGGATCCGGTCTGGACGATATGGCGTCATACATTAATACCGGAAAATCTCTGGCCATTGTCAGCGGTATTTTAGTTTCCGTAGTGGTGGCTTTCGGAGCCGGAACTTTCATTCAGTATTTGGTCCGTATCTTTTTTACTTTTAATTATCAAAAAACCTATCGCTATTTTGGGGCTGTGTTCGGAGGCATCTCCATTGTATCCATTCTCTATTTTATGGTGATGAAAGGACTGAAAGGGGCTTCCTTTATGCGTCCGGAATACATAGAATGGATTAATCTCCATAGCCTTGAGATCCTTTTAACCATTTTTATCGGATTTTCACTGATTTTTCAGGTGCTGATTTTGTGGTTCAGAACGAATATCTTTCCTTTTCTGATTTTAGCAGGTACGTTTGCTTTGGCTTTTGCTTTTGCCGGGAATGATCTGGTCAATTTTATAGGAGTCCCTTTGGCGGGATGGGATTCTTTTAAGCTATGGGTAGCGGGGGGCATTCCCGCGGATGCCTTTAGTATGGAGGGATTGAATGAATCCATCAAAACCCCTACCTATGTTCTTCTTTTTGCCGGGATAGTGATGGCTTTGACTTTGTGGATTTCAAAAAAAGCCAGAAAAGTGGTAAATACCTCCATTAATCTGAGCGATCAAAGTCGTCAATCTGTTGAAAAAGAACAGTTTGAATCTTCTGTTTTAGCCCGTGCAGTGGTGCGTACAGGAATACAACTCGGTAATTCCGCGAGTTATTTTATTCCGTCTGCCGTAAAAAAAATATTGAATAAACGGTTTCGACCTAAAGTAACCAGAAATCAGGAAGAGCTGAATCTGCCTTTTGATCAGGTTAGGGCAACGGTTAATCTTGTAGTCTCCAGTGTCCTGATTGCATCGGCAACGTCGCTGCAATTACCTCTTTCTACGACTTATGTAACTTTTATGGTGGCTATGGGCTCTTCTCTTTCAGACAGGGCTTGGGACCGTGAGACCGCTGTATTTAGGATTTCCGGAGTGATTACCGTGATCGGAGGCTGGTTTTTTACTGCATTTTCTGCTTTTACCGTTGCTTTTCTGAT
>JAQVSH010000331.1 GCA_028700615.1 Bacteroidales bacterium | reverse complement strand
TGCCCGAAAAGTGGCAAAAGACTGGAATATTGTTGGTTCTGCGCTTGCCGTTATTAAAGACGATAAAATGGTCATGGCAGAAGGATTTGGCGAAAGATTTAAAGGAAGCGGACGGGCTGTGGATGCGAACACAGTGTTTCAAATTGGGTCGGTAACCAAGTCTTTTACAGCTACTTTAATGGCCATGATGGTAGAAGACAGCCTGGTCAGATGGGAAGACCCGGTGAAAATGTATCTGCTCGAATTTGAAATGTTCGATCCGTGGCTTACCGATAACCTGCAGGTGCGCGACCTGTTTCTTCACCGGACGGGCCTTCCCTCGCAGGGCGGAACATATATTCCCTGCCTGGGTTACGACAGAGATGATGTCTTTGGCATGATAAAATATATGCCGTTAGCCGCCAGTCCAAGAACTACCTATGCATATAACAACATCATATTCCTGGTCGCACAGAGGATCATTGAATCGGTTACCGGAAAAAGCTGGGAAGAAAATCTGCAGGAGCGGATTTTTGACCCTCTGGGCATGACCCGCACCTTTGTTAATGAATCGGGATTCACAAGTGCTGCAGAAGGAAATACGCCTCATGAAACGGTATACCGGGACGGTGCCATCCGCACCAATCCCATGGAAGGAGAAGAACAGGCCTTGCACTGGCTGACGGCTATCGGCCCTGCCGGCAGTATTAGCTCCACGGTTACCGATATGATACAATGGAGCCGGTTTCACCTTTCGAACGGCACCCTGGACGGAAAAACGCTTCTGCAACCCTCTTCCATGGAATACCTGCACAAAGGACAACTCATCACATCGCAAAACCATACCAAGACCACTGTGTACGCGCCCTGCTGGTTTGTTGAGCAGAATAATCAATACAGGGTATACTTCCACACCGGGACCACATGGGGTTTCACCGCATTATGTGCTTTTGTGCCCGAGTTAAATCTGGGAATGATGTGGCTGAGTAACTGCGAACCCCCTTCCGATCCGCGTTATGCCATAATGCGCCACATTATTGATCACTACATGAGCTTGCCTTATACAGACTACAGTGAGGAATATCTGAAAAAATATCTGGAAGAAAAGAAAAATGAGGCGGATAAAGAAGCGGCTGCCAAAGCTTCTGAGGTAAAAGAGACATCGGCTCCATACGGACAATACGTGGGTAAATACTGTCACGAATGCCTGGGCGAAGCGTTCATTACTCTTGAAGGAGGCGACCTGTATATCACTCTGGGTCCGGAAAGCTGGCCCAATCGCAAACACAAACTAACTCATATAAATGCCCATTGTTTTGGATTTCGTTCGGGAGGAGCCGGGTTCAAACTGAAATTCCTTATGGAAGGAGATGTGATTACGTTCGATCTCGACCTTGGCGAAAATGAAAATATGGGTCTCTGGAGGGCATCAAAATGAAAAGAACACTTATTCTGTCACTTCTGGTTACGCTGGTTTCCATTTCTTCCGGCGCCCAGGAAAAAATGCCTGTCATAGGGCTTTCCGCAACTTATGAAACGGGAGAATGCAATGTCCCAAACACCTATATCCTGGCGGTTCAGCGAGCCGGCGGCATTCCTGTCATATTGCCGGTAACGGACAATCCCCAGGTTATTCAGCGTATGATAGAATCTATTGATGGACTTATTCTTACCGGCGGAGAAGATATTGATCCTTTGAAATGGTTCGGAGAAGAACCTGTTCCGGCTATGGGCGGAATCGTACCTGTCCGGGACTTTTTTGATATTCACCTGGTGAGGGCCGCTGTGGCCCGGGGCATTCCGGTACTGGGAATTTGCCGGGGCGAACAGGTAATAAATGTGGCTTTCGGAGGCACTTTGTATCAAGACATTCCTTCACAAGCCAAGAGCAAAAACCCGGTTAAACACCGCCAAAGCGCGCCTCGTGAGTACGGCACACATTCTATTTCCGTAAAAAAAGACAGCCGTCTGTATGAAATCCTTGGCGCCGACGTGGCCGGGTCCGGAAAACTGAGTGTAAATTCATATCACCACCAGGCTGTGAAAGACGTAGCTCCGGGTTTTGTGGTGTCTGCATACGCAAAAGACGGAATAGTTGAGGCCATCGAAATGAAAAACGATCCCCGTGTAATAGGGGTGCAATTTCATCCCGAAGGCCTCATATCGGCCGGAGACGACACGTTCCTGCCTTTATTCCTGAACCTTGTTAAAGCTTCCCGTTAAGGAAATCTTCATAGGCGGAAAGATCAAGCAACCCGTGTCCCGAGAGGTTAAAAAGAATAACTTTTTCTTCTCCCGATTCTTTGGCTTTCAAAGCCTCCCTTATTGTTGCGGCAATAGCGTGAGTAGATTCTGGCGCAGGTATTATACCTTCGCATTGGGCAAACAATTCACCCACCTGGAAACATTCGTGTTGATCAATATCGATGGCACGTACGATCTTATCTTTCAGCAACTGGCTCATAATCGCTCCCGCTCCGTGATAACGCAATCCCCCTGCATGAATGGTAGCCGGTTCGTAATCGCATCCTAAGGTGTACATGGGAATAAGCGGAGTCATGCCAGCCGTATCGCCGTAATCATAGCGGAATTCGCCCTTTGTGAGTTTGGGACATCCGCTGCTTTCGGCGGCAATAAAATCGAATTTCTTTTTACCGGCCAGCTGGTGACGCAGGAACGGCAGACTGAGTCCTCCAAAATTGGATCCACCTCCAAAACATCCGATAATGGTATCGGGATAGTCTTGAGCCATCTCAAACTGGCGTTCCGCCTCCAAACCAATAATGGTTTGATGCAGCATGACCAAATTCAGTACACTTCCCAGCGTATAGCGCGTATCGGGCTGGCTTACGGCTCTCTCGCAGGCTTCAGAAATGGCCATTCCCAAAGAGCCCGGTGTATTGGGATGCTCG
>JAQVSH010000035.1 GCA_028700615.1 Bacteroidales bacterium | reverse complement strand
ACTGACACTCATCTTCACAGATCCACTGTGCAAAAGCCTGTGCCAATTTGGTCTTCCCAGAACCTGAAAGTCCCGTAAGGATCAGGAAAGGTTTGGTGAGTAGGGAAGCGATGAAGCGGGTGATTAACTTGTTAGAGTATTGGAGGCCAGCATTTGACAAGCCTATTTGGAAGGCATTAAGATTTGATGATTTTTTAGGTTCATGTCTAAATTCTATCATTTTGGAAAAATTAATATGCTATTTTTACATTCAATCATTAACCAACTAGGCATGAATGAAATAACTTGATTTTCCTACATTTCAGAATTTCAAAAAATTCTTATAAACAAAGAGCAATTCATGCTGGAAAACTTGGGCCATTAGCATAATAATATCCAATGAGCAATTTTATTATGTCAAAAGATGTGACAAAGAAACCATTACCAAACAAATACCAACAAGATGCTTTCATACTTGATGACCAGCAAATCTTCCCAATGTGTTTAATGCCTCCAGAACAGCATTATCCATCGGTGGAAGCTTTAGTGTGCGATATGACTGATTATCAAAATACTAGAAAGTATGAAAATATTGATAGCATTCCAAGGATGACAATTCCTGAAGGATCATTTGATAAGGTGAGGAGTGGGTCGTCATATGTACTCATACCTGGTGGGGTTGATTATTCGTTTTTATTTCGTGGCCAGGGCGCTTATTATCCCAATTGCAGACCCACATTGTGGAGAGTAAATAAGTCAGATATGGATGTTTTCATTTGTTATTTAAAGGTGGCAGAGTTTGAATTGATGCTGCGTCAATTTCCTCTCGTGAGCTATTTTGAGAGCCAGTCGTACCATGTTGACTACGAGGGTCTGGCGCAGCATTATGGGCTCGAAACTGCAATTTTGGATTTTACCTTGGATTTAAATGTTGCTTTGTTTTTCGCGATGTGTGATATAGTTGATGATGAGTATCATCCAAAAACAGATGATGGGAAAACTTATATTGGTTATTTGTATGTTATCTTTTCTCATGGTTATTGCCAAAGTATGGGAATAAATTGTCCGATTCTTTTTAAAGAAAAACTAGTCCCAATTGGTCAACAACCTTTTAAGAGACCGGGCACTCAAAAAGGGTTTAGTCTAAAGATGCAAAAAGACGAGCCACTGTATGGTTATCTGTATTCGTTTTCTTATACTGCAGAAGATTCGCGGACTATATTCAAACGATATAATTGCGGTAAATCTCTTTGGACCGATGATCCTATTATTAAAAGTACAGCTTTTATACGTAATACTAATGTATTTTCTTATGAAGCTGTTGCTTTGGCAACAAAGCGGTATCGTAAACTTAATGAATGCTTCAGTTGTAATAGGATGGTCAAGAAACTGAAGGCTGAAGGATATAAGATTGTTGGTAAAAGTAAGCTTCCTTGGTATATGTCGATTCCAAAAACGCCATTAACCAGTGTTGAGCGCGAAGATATTGAGAGAAAAATCTTTTTTCAGACAACATACTCCGAAGGCAAAGCTTTTGATAAAGATCTAAGAATAGTTACAGAAAGTGATATGCTAAGATTATTCCATGGTAGCTTTGACGCACCAATAGGTTATGAATCTGGGATAGATTTTTTAATTGGAAAAGAACAAGGTACATCGGTTCAATCAATTAGATTTTGTAGTAATAAATTGCCTGCTAAGCCAAATGATGAAGGAAAGATACAGTTAGATTGGCAGAAAACTGGGCAGCAGGCTCCTAGAACAAATCATTTTATTCCGATTTATGAATTTAAGCCAAAAGTTTGTTATGTCCCAAATGGTGTAATACCTCAGTAGTAACTATCCTTAAAGCACTGCCTATACGGCACCCCTATCACACGTACATATCATTATAATGAATAAACATCTATGCGATTACGCGCATAGATCGACTATTCATTAAAGCTCCTGCTCCAATATACCCTTTCTGGGATACTTTCTCTCACGTAAAATATTGAAAATAAAGACTTTACAACCATCCTGACACCACCCGTTCATTGCTTAGGTTATACAGGCTCTTATGTAACAACAGTCCTACCATCTTGCATACAGGAACACCCGGACGGACAGAAAGAGTGTTTTTTGATATCATGGCGGTTATTTGGCTATTGAAGTTGTGTACATTTAACATAACTGACAAATTTTTTTAACGTCCATATATCCGCCTGATGCTCTTTCGGAAAACTGCCAATATAAAGTTCCGGTACTACCAGCGTTACACCGGAAGCTTTCATCTCTTTAAGCTGATTACCGGATATGCCCTGCTGCAGAGTGAAAAGATGTTTTCTTGGGATTTTATCTGCTTCACCGATAATTTGTCTCCATCGGTCTTTACAGGTTGTTTTAGCACCTAAAAATACCAGCTTGTCGCTCCCGGACGGTTCCGCATTATATAGCTCAATACAGGGGAAAATAAAATCCGGTTTCTTGTTTTGTTCCGTAACGGGCTGTGCCGTATAAGACAGACTCCAGATATCAAAGACTTCTGATAAATGATGTTCAAGCGACTTGCCGGCCCTTGATTTTCTCCTGTTCAGTATGGTGTTTGCAGTCTGGATTAAAGTGTCAACGGATGGAAAGGGTGTCCGGATTATCTCTCCGTATCGGTCGTTTTCAATTGCTTTAAAAAGATCAAATTCAGTTTTCAGCCAGTTTAATATCTCTTTGTCCGGCTGGCTTAGAACTATTTCTTTGCCCAGATGAAACGCTTCAAAGAAAATGTTCCTTGCCCCGGAAGCAAGATCAAAGGTCGGTGGAAAATCTACGTTTAATTTTGCAATAAACTGGCAGAACAACAATTGAATTTTTTCTTCTGTATTTAGTTCGGTCGTTTTCGGAATGATCCCGTTTGTCTCTGTCGATGAAATGCCAAAGGCTGAGAAAAAATCATCAATGTCTTCATCATTTGACAAAACAAAAGCTTCGTAATAATTGTCCGCTTTCTTTGCTATTACCAGTAAATCTCCTACGTTATTTTCCTGTAAAAAAGGGAATCCCCGGCCAAAACGGGTTAAGCGGTATTCATTACGTGTCAGAACTCCGTAGTAGATAAAACGACTGTCAGTAAAAAAATCGTTTTGCCACCTGATTTTAACAAAAGCATCTTTGTTGGCACCTCTTTCTCCCGGGGTTTCAAAAAAGAGTCTCCATGCATTTTTGGGTATATGAAACCCGGCCTGATGAGCGCCTGTGGCACCAGTATCATTTGCCGTAATGAATTTACAGAATGCGACAGGACTTTCCGTACAGGAAAGTATAGCGGATGATAAAATATTATCCATGGGGTTTATTTAATGCTTTTACCACTTGTTTTGCAACCGCATGTATCAGCGGCGTAACTACCGAATTACCAAACTGATGATACGCCTGATTGTCGGATACGGGGATAATAAAATTATCAGGAAATCCCTGCAGTCTGGCACATTCCCGGGGAGTTAGTCTTCTTGGATTTTGCCCTTTCTGGGGAATCAGTATTTCCGATCCGTCTTTATAATATCTGGCACTAAGGGTCCGGCTGACCCCCTGCAAATCGGTTAATCCGAAACCGAAACCATTCCCTTTTGCTTTGTGCTTTACTGCATAGTTTTGAAGGTAATTCCAGAGTTTGTCGGAAAGAGTGTACTTCGGGTCCGGATTCTTTTCAAGAATGTCTCTGATAGCTGGTTTTTGTTCCGGGAGTTCCGGGAATAAGAAATCTTCGTCTCCGTTATATACCGCTCTGTCAAAGCCGACAATGATAATTCTTTCCCGGTGTTGCGGAACAAAATACTGTCCGTCCATAATCCGGTAGTGGACGGAATATCCTAAGGCGTCAAGAGTGTTGTAAATGACTTTAAAAGTCCGGCCTTTGTCATGGGTTATCAGATTTTTGACATTTTCGAGCATGAATGCTTTTGGTCTTTTTTCTTTAAGGATCCTTGCTATGTCAAAAAAAAGCGTTCCCTGTGTTTCGTCCAGAAAACCATGTTGTTTGCCCAGACTGTTCTTCTTTGAAACGCCGGCAATGGAAAACGGCTGGCAGGGAAAACCGGCCAGCAGGACATCATGATCGGGAATACTTTTTTCATCAATCACGGTAATATCTCCAAACGGTATCTCCCCAAAGTTGGCTTCATAGGTAACCTTGGCGAATTTGTTATACTCGGAAGAAAAAACGCATTTTCCTCCGGCTTTTTGATAAGCCAGTCTTATCCCGCCGATACCGGCAAACAGGTCAATGAAGCTGAATGCGGGTTTACGGGGTGAAGGGAACGGGATGTCCCATTCTAAATCAAGTTTCTTTTGTTTAAAAAAATCGTATCCGGAAAGGTATTTTATTGCGGGATCCGCAAAATAACCGCTTATGCCGTTACCGGAGTTATGCAGATAATGGGTCACGTAAGCCTGTATATTATTTTCATCCTTAAAGGGCTGGATCTTAATAATCTCTCTTATTTCAGAATATAAATTCATTTTTTCCGGGTATCTATAGCTGATTTGATTCAATTTTCTCAAGACAAAGGTCTAAATTTTTCTTTATATCCCCGCCCCAGAAACGAATTACCTTCCATCCGTTATTCAGTAATGTTTCATTTACAATGCGGTCTCTTTCGATATTGCCTTCGATTTTGTTTTGCCAGAAAGCGGTGTTTGTTTTTATTCTGAGCTTCTGTGTTTCCCAGTCCTTACCGTGAAAATATTCACTGTCACAGAAGATGGCGATTTTATACCGGCAGAACGTGAAGTCAGGTTTGCCAAAGACTTTTTTATTGTTTCTTCTGTATCGGTATCCTTTTGACCACAAAGCTTTCGCAAGTAATTCCTCAATTTGGGTATTCCGGCTTTTTATGGCCTGCATGTTTTTCCGTCTCTGATCTTTTGTCAAAACATCCATATCCAAAGATACAGAATCTTTATTCGGAGTTGATGAAAATATTTAATCTTAATAGCTTTTGTGATTTAGTTGTAAAAATTGATTGGTTAGCCTTTCAGATGATATTTCGATATATTTTCTGTTAATATCAATACCGATAAATTTCCGATTATTATTTAAGCAGGATAAGCCAACTGAACTGGTTCCACAAAAGGGGTCAAGAACAGTGTTGTGTTCTTTTGTTGTCGAAAGTATACACGGGTTTATTAACTCAACAGGAAATGTTGCATAATGCTCGCCATTAAATTTGGTTTGATTTATTGTCCATACGGATCTTAATTTTCTTTCCGTTCCATCTGTTTTCAGGCCACTGTCTTGAAAGAAATATTTTTTTGATTTAGAGAACAAAAAGAGATATTCATGGTTACGATAAGGTCGATCCTTTACGCTCTCAGGCATTGCATTTGGTTTATGCCAAATGATATCACATCTTAAATACCACCCTAATTCCTGAAGTATAAATGCAAAATGCCAGGGTATCCCCAATAGATCTTTATTCTTTAGTCCCTCCGGGTTGTCAGGTCTAAAACTTATTGAACGAGCAACATTTTTTTTATCTTTTGCTCTGTACTTTCTATTACCGCTTGTGTAGCCGTCTCCTATATTTAGCCACAACGTGCCGTCATCTTTTAATATCCGATGAAGCTCGGAAAAAACATTTATAAGATTTTTATAATAATCACTAATAGAACACTCCAGCCCAATTTGATTTTCTACTTCATAATCTCTTAGGCCCCAATATGGAGGTGACGTAATTATACAGTTGATACTATTTGATGAAAAATTTGGCAAGATGTTTAATGAATCACCTAAGATCAATTTTACATCCTTCCCGATTAGGAATTCGTTCATTAAAATTTATCTTTAAACTTCATCTTTAAGTTTGTCACCTATTTTAATTGCAATATCCTGCAATTTGGGATCATCGCTTTTTTTTGATAAATCAAGATAATGGTATATAATTTTTTTTATATCAGGCAGTAATTTTTCCCGTGTAGATGGTGTGACATCATTAAATGAGTCGATGATTGTACTAAGCGATTCTCCAAATGTTTCCCATGACTCAAATGAATCCAATCCATACAAAAAATTTGATTTAAGAGAAGAAACTTCTGCTGTAAAATTACGATCAGTATTACTGCGTTTTAATTTATTCAGTATGTTATCAATAAATAAATTAACGTCATTTTTCTTTATAGAAAAAGAATTTGACATTATGGATAAATTACCTGCTTTATAACCATCAATAAAGCCGGAAATGTTTGAATTTTTCTTTTCCATAATTATTTAAATTTATTTAATAACTCGTTAATTTTATAAGTGTTAGTGTATTTATTATCAGACGCTTCGGTGAATATCTCCATGTTTTTTGATACTACTTCTTTTAATAAATCAATACCTGTAATGTTGGAGATTAATACTCCTAAATTAGTAGATTTTGTTTTGTCATTTTTTGCATCTTGCGATAATTTTATAATATCATTCGCTAAAATCTGTTGTTCTTCAAGTGTAACATTTTTCATCGTACTTAGACACAATAAAGGTAAATCAATTTTAGCTTTATTAAAATTGATTTTTTCCATAATTTCTTGTATCTCTTTAAAATCTTCAATGGATCTTTTTCTGTCCAATACTCTATCGGCGTTTCTCAAAAAAACATTCGTTATGGAGGCCAGACCCGCTTCAAAATTTTTATTTCCATTTCTAATGCTTGCAAATGAGCTGCGTAATATCACCATTGATGAAGTCCCGGCAAGGATAATTCTGCCCACCTCTGTCTCTGTAATTGCGCCAAAATTGAGATTGTTTTCAGAAATAAACCAGAAGGCAAGAGCAGCGGCAGAACCATTAATAGTTAAATATACCCAACTCGAAATAAATTTAAATATCTGTCCAATACGAGAATATCTACTA
Source organism: Bacteroidales bacterium (assembly GCA_028700615.1). GTDB lineage: Bacteria > Bacteroidota > Bacteroidia > Bacteroidales > UBA4181 > JAQVSH01. Next base: position 4,809 of record JAQVSH010000035.1, on the reverse strand, counting down.
AGCAGTTCAGCTAAGGCTGAAATGCATCCAACAAAAAAAGTAATAGCATACAAATACATTGTTTAAATTTTTGATAATTCTTTTTTTATTTCCTCAATTTCATAGTCTTTAAACTGCTTACTATCATTATGTGATAAAAGACCATTGTATTTTGCCTCCAAATTCCTGTTATATGGAATAACCGGACTAATTACTTTTAAAAATCTTAATTGAGCAATCCTTAAACCCGGAAATAATTTAACAGGATTCGGTCCGGCATTATATATTTCAAAAGTTAGAACGCCCTCAAACCCTGGATCAATAAAACTTGCAGTCATATGTATTTGAAGTCCCAGCCGGGCAAAACTGCTTCTTCCTTCGACTTGCCCAGCTAAGTCTGAAGGTAATTTTAAATACTCCATAGAATGTCCTAATATGAATTGCCCGGGAGATATTGTAATTGATTCTAAAAAATCAAGATCAATCATTTTTGAATTGTGAATTCTGGTGCCAAGTGCTGGATTTGTAAAGTCAATAATTCCATATTTTGTGTGAAGATAAATTTGAAAAGATGTGCCTAATCTTATGTCAAATGAAGTGGATCCTAATTGCTCATCAATGTTAATGATTGGTATTATTTTTAATTGATCATCTTTTATATATTTAATTATCTCATAATCATTTAGTAATATTGATCCATGGGGGGGATTAGCGGTATCGGTTTTTGATAAAATCTTGTCTAGTTTGATGGTTTCAACTTTCCCAATTAACAAATCAAACCATTCAGATACTTGGATTGACCTTAATATTGATTTATCAAATTTTCTAAAATTTATAACAATACTTTGCAAACATTTTTCAGTACTAAGTCCCCCTTCTTCAATCACTTTAAATACATTATCTTTAAATTCTTTATTACGGTACATCCATGCGGCAAGTAATATTTCCTGAACATAAGCCGGAGATTCTATTAATGATGATTTACTGGCAGCCTTACTTGGAATGGGATACCCTTGTTGAAGGGATTCTATTAACTCAGAAATCGTATCGGTATTTATTTCTTTAGTATATTTAATCATAGGTAACAGGTGGCTATTTAAAGCCGGTGATTCGACTTGAACTCCTTTGCCATCAGCGTTAAAAAAATAATTAAGAAAATATACTCTGAAATATAAAAAAAGCTGACGAATGTTATCATCCTTACTGAATCCGGAATTATCAATTGTATTTAATATCAATCCAGCAGATCTTATTAGGGAATTCAGTTCATTAGAAAAAATATTGGGAAATCGATGTACAAGGATACGTTGAATGAGGGTCAATCTAAATAAGGCATTGGGGTAATATTCATCTATTTTGTGGTAATTATTTTTTTCTTGAAAGATAAAAGCTGAGAATTGAGAGAACCAGAATACCGGTCCTGTTGTAAGACAAGCAAATAAATCACACCAACATTCTATTAACCAGCTTTCTATGTTAATATCACTAAGAGAATTAACAAAGGTCTCTTGGGTTGAATCTAATGTACTCAAGAAATCCTTTTCAATACTACGGTTGTTAAAATATTCTTTTTTATAGATTTTATGAGCAACTTCGTGCAATAAAGTTGGCCATCTACAAGGATTATTTGCATCGATTCTTGGTATTGAAATATGAAATGGATCATTTTTACAAATCTTATTCTTTAAGGTGGAAATATTTGTCCCTACCTTTTTATTATAATCTTTTATGCTTTTGTTGAGCGTTTGATCCTTATATTCAAGGAGTGGATCTTTGATATATGTGGTTTCTCCGATTTCTTCGCTTAAATAAATTAGAAAATGAGTAGTAGAAGATTCAGACTTGGCCTTAATTGCTTTATTGAGATTAATAACATGTTTCTCAATAATTCTGGCAAATCGCTTTAGTTCAAGAGGCTCAGATGGTCTGGGAAGATGCCCCAACTGTTTATGTAATTGATTAATATTTATGATTATATCTTTCAAATAATTGATGTAATCAGTTGCAGGTTTCTCAGCATTTTCTAATCTATGATATATATCTTTTATTATATCAAAATACTTAACAAGACAATCTATATAACTGTTAATAAAGATAAGCTTATCACTGATTTTATTGTCCTCGTTTACGTAAAATTGATTTTTAATTTCATCCAAGTGAATGTAAAATCTTGAAATTCTTTCAACAATTTCAAAAATGTAATTTTTAATAATTAAACGATCATTCTCCATACTTGTATGAATTAATTTGTTCGCCATTTCTGTTAACGACTCTTATTTCGATAATAATATTATCATTGACAATTTTCTCTTTAATTTTCTTAGTTATAGTATCAAGAGAGTCCTCTTTATCTTCCTCAATATCAAAATATTTACTTCCCATGAAACACAGATTCAGTATATTTGATTCTGGCAGGTAATAATCAAATATTACTACTAATTCTTTTGGTCCTGACAGTGTCCTTAATTGGTCAAATATTTTATCAAATATATAACTGGTCCCAGGATATTCAATGAAACAATGCCTTAGGTTCAGCTCGACGACAGTCTCAGTTCCGATATTAATTTTTTCTATTATTTTATTAATTTCAGAAACTTCTCCAAAATCGGTTATATTATAATCGTCTTTTATCTGTATTTTTTTCATATTAAATTTTTTTTGCTTTAAGAGTTACGTAATAATAAAACCCGGTATGATGTCCAATATTATAGAAATTTTTTCTTATCTCGCTATGTGTTAAATTGTTAATATTAGTTAATAAGCCTCGGCTGTCAGCATCAAATACAAAAAGATTCATACCAAGGCCTCTTGCCCCATTTAAAATAATGGACATCCCCATACCCTTATTGTATATTGATTCCATTTTAGTTGTACTTCCTTTTGATAATGCAAATCGATATGTTTGAGTTAAATCCCAAAAGTCATATCTATTGTTTTGTTCTTTAGGTAAATGATTTTTTACATTCATATTTATCCCAATTCCTAAGTCACCAATTCCAATTTTAATGATAATAGCATCATTTTTAATAAATTCAATATCCAATCCTAAAAAAGCATTTGAATTGGTATGGTCCGCTGAATTTTTTAAAATTTCACTTAAAATCAACATAAGTTGATTTAAATTAAAATTGTATTTATTATAATAAGGACTTAGTATTTGGTTGAACTTTTGCCGAAAGATCACAAGAATATCTCGTCTGTTACTATATTTATTAATCCCTAATAGAAGGATAGGAAAAGAATGAACCTTATTACCATTTTGGTTCTGTTGTATCAAAACCTTTTTACGCTCTTGAGAAAACTCTTTATCCCAAAAGATATTTGTATTTGGTGCGTAAAGATCAAGTATATAAAAAAAGTTTAAATCAATTATATTCTTAAAAGTATCGGAGATTCTTTCATTATGAGTTTCCCATTTTTTATTATTATTTTCAGAGGATAATAATTTTAAGATTCTAATTAAAATAAGGACGAGAGTGGATGAGTAAACTGAGTGACAGTTTGAGAAATCTAAAAAAAGATCATTACTTCTGTTATTAATACCTTCCCACGGTGCAATTATCGGCGATAATCCCTCAATTTCCGGCCATATTTTTATTTGCAGATTCTTCATAAATCAAAATGAGTATAAGGCATTTTATGGCAAATTATCAGTATAATAAGATCTTATTTAAGTTTGAGTATTTGCTGGAAAAAATTAGCAAGTTTGGTATTTTTATAGCATCATTATTATGTGACAAGAGATTTTTTTTGTCTTTTAGCTTGAGATTTTACGGTTGGCAAAAACCCAATGGGTTAAATGTATTTTTACTTTTTTACAATTACTGTCTATTTGTGTATCAATTTTATTGCATAAACCCTCAAGTTTGATTCTCATATTTATTCCACCCTTCATACACCTCCACACAATAACACAAACGGACCATCAACAACATAAAGGAGCATTCTCGGGATCCGGTTTAGGGATCAGTAGGGTACGAGGGGAACTTTGGAGCAATTATTACATCTCCTTCCTCTTTCTGCAAAATACAGGGAACTTATTTAGGAACCATTTGGCCGTCTGGCCGGGAGCGACAGGAATCTTTGAGTACTAGATACTACTCTATATCACGAATATATAAATAAATCGCTTGCCTGGTTACGTTTGAGATATAAAAACAGTAAATATTTTTATTCTTTGCTAAAATGTGGGCTTTCCCACCAAAGGCTCCAGAGAGCCTTAAAGATGGCTGTTTATTTGCAACCGTTTTTATCTTAGATTATTACAAGTTATACTTTTCAGCTATTCTCTCTTTCTTTGCGGTACTTAGAATATCTTCATACCACTTCTTTACAATCGACATTAACACAGAAAGATCAATCATATTATCTGTTAACAAAATTAGTCCTTGGATAAGCAGCTCGTCCTCACATCTTTCGTCTCCGGTTTTGGATGTGTTTAATATGTTTACTTTTTCCAGCGCTTTCGATGTGTGGTTTTGCAAATTACCTTTATCGTCCCTGTGTTTAAAATAGTTAGCCAACTCGATTATCAATCGAACCTGAGTAATATCATTATTAACAATTTTTGACGATCTATCGTAAAATTGATATGCAGAAGTATAACCAAATAACTTTAACTCAAGAAAATCTACACACCATTTATTAATATAGTTTTGAAGACTTATTAGTGCAACGCCATATATAAGATCTGTTTCTTCACGATAAAAATCCGCATCATACCAATTATACTCCTTTGTTTTATTTTTGAATATTTCAAGAGCACTCTTATATCCATCAAAAATTGCTTCAAGTCCCTCATATCTATGATCTGGTTCAAACCAAAAGTGA
>JAQVSH010000034.1 GCA_028700615.1 Bacteroidales bacterium | reverse complement strand
CCAACAAACATCAGATAGTGTTGGCGAACTAAGCGACTAATGCATAATGTGAAAACTCTTGCCGGTAGTGAGTAAATATTTACCCGCGATTTAATCTGGATAGCTTTTCCCTCTTTTACTGAGACTATTCATACAGACTTATAAAATATTGATGCTGGTATTGTTACATTTTTTGGAACAGAGTTTGTAAATTCGATCGGGAAAGCATTCTGTTTGTAGTGTTAACGGCTTTGGGTGAAGGATAAACAAAAATGTTTCATTATGAGAAAACTATCGGATCCCAAGTAATTAGTAATTCTGAGTCATTGCCTGGTATTTTACCAGGTAATGACGATCAGGAAAAATTAAAGTTTGTTTTATGATCAGGGGAATAGGCACAGACATTATTGAAATCGGATTTATTCAAAAGGCAATGGAACAGAGCAAACGGTTTGCTCAACGGGTATTCACGGAAAATGAGATCAGTTATTGTGAAAATAAGCCCAATAAATATCAGCATTATGCGGCCCGGTTTGCGGCCAAGGAAGCATTGATGAAAGCCCTGAAAACAGGATGGAATAACGGCATCCAGTGGAAACAGATCGAAGTCATGAACCAACCCGGTGGTGCGCCGGTGATCTTTACTGCCGGAAAGGTGAAAGAGCGATTGGATGAAGCAGGAATAACAACGATCGAAGTTTCATTATCCCATAGTGAGCAATATGCTATAGCAATGGTTTGTATCCAGGAAACGGATAGCAACATAAAATAAAGAAATAACCTAATTAATAACCGAATATGTTACAGGCAATCGAGCTGTCAAAGCGATACGAAGACAATAACCTGGCTCTGGATTCCCTCAATCTGGAGGTTAAAGCCGGAGAGATCTTTTGCTTATTAGGGGCCAATGGCGCAGGGAAGACTACCACCATTAACCTGTTCCTCAATTTTATTGAGCCGACCTACGGGAAGGCGTTAATCAACGGGATCGATGTGACCCAAGAGCCGCTGGAAACCAAAAAGTACGTTTCGTATGTATCCGAGAATGTGATGTTGTACGGGAACTTTACAGCCCGCCAGAACCTGGACTTCTTTGCCAAGCTGGGAGGTAAGAGGAACCTGGGCAAAACCGATTATTACAACCTCTTCCGGAGTATAGGTTTACAGGAAGACGCCTTTGAGAAGAAGCTGAAAAAGTTTTCTAAAGGCATGCGGCAAAAGGTAGGCCTGGCCATCGCCATGGTGAAGGACGCTGACAACATCCTGCTCGATGAACCCACCTCCGGCCTGGATCCGAAAGCAGCAGCCGAATTTATGAATATTCTGAGAAGGCTCCGGGACGAAGGCAAATCCATGCTGATGTGTACACACGACATTTTCCGCGCCAAAGAAATCGCCGACAAGGTAGGCATCATGAAAGATGGCCGTCTGGTCATGTTACGCACCCGGGAACAATTGGAGAAAGACAACCTGGAAAGGATTTATTTGGATTATATGCAACCGACTGTGGTAGTTTAATAACGTTAAGTATGAAGAATTTTAAGTTGCTGTTCGTGCACGAAATACATCAACAGTTTAAGTCGTTCAAATTTATAACCATGTTGATGCTTGCATTTATTGTCAGCTTATTAGTGAGTTATGTTCGTATCAATGATTACAAAGAGAAGTACACCACGTATCAAGATGAGGTAAAAAGGGCTGAAGAGAAACTGAAAAAAGTAGAGGTGTATTCCGAACTGGAAGTTTCGGTATTTGTTCCACCTAATCCGCTATCTGTATTTGCCAAAGGCATTGACGACAAGATAGGCAATAAAGCTATCATATCAGCGACGCATTATCCTGGGATTGTATCAACTTCACAGAAGTCAAACCCGTTTCTTAACTTATTTACAGCTATTGATGTTGTAGGGGTAGTGAAGCTGTTCAGTGTGTTTATTATTTTAATGGCTGCCGGGGCTATAGCCGGGGAGCGGGAGGACAAAACATTGAAAATGATCTTTGTAATGAATGTGGGTAGATTAGAATTCTTTCTTGCAAAGTATCTTGCATTTATGGCAGTCATACTCTGTTCTTTGCTCATCATATATATTATTCCTTTATTAATGATTATTACGGATAATCAAATTGCAACAAGCAGTGCTTTCATCCCGGGAGTTTTGAGCTTATTGTTGACTTCATTAATATACCTGTCTGTTTTCATCCTGCTTAGCCTGCTTGTTTCTGCGAAAATGGCAACGGCTGCCCAGGCGGTACTAACAACACTATTCATATGGCTAGGTATCACCTATATCTATCCTCAAATAACGACTATCTTTTCAAGAAGTATCTATATATCTCCTTCTAAAGTCGAATTGGATTTAAAAATAAAACGAATTGACTACGAACTACAACGTTCATGCGGTAATTATATGTTTAATAATCAGTCAAAGCGCCCCAACAATATAAGTATTGTCGGTGGTGGTTTTGATACACAGGAAGGGGGAAGAGCAGGTTGGATTGGCCTAAGCAAAATAGGATTAACGGAGAAATATAGTTTTGAATTTTGGAGAAACTTTATGGATATGCAGATAAATAGTTTGTGGGAGAGGCATCGAACCGTAAGATTTTTAGAAGATAGTTACAACAAACCCTTATTACAACAGGCATCTTTCTTTAAGAAATGCAATGTTTTAATGCCTGACATTATTTATACCCAAGTAACGGAAAAACTGGCAGGGACAGACAGGAAGCAGAGGGAAGAACAGTTTAGAAATGCCATATCCGGATACAGGGAATTATTCATGGATTATATACATTCCAAAGACGGACTGGGATACTCATTTTTTACACATGCCAAAGAAGATATGATGAAAGATGATTTTAAGGCTTATACAGAGGCAGATTATGAGTTGGCCAAAATGGTTTCACTTGATGTAAGTGATGTTCCTGAGTTTACTTTCCATAAAAGGTTTAATCCATATATCGATATCATCATGCTTATGCTCGTGAATATCATTTTAATGGCTTTTGGAGGAGCCTTATTTTGTAAATCAAAAATTCTGTAATATTATGATAAGATATGTCTTTTTAAAAGAGTTACAATGCAATTTGTTAAGCTCAAAAATACTCATCACTTGGGGAATTCTGATATTGATTTTTATTCTCAATGCTATATCTTCATCGGTTGATATCTTCAAGGCAAACAAAAGTTTTAATTTGATTGAGCAGGAAAATAATGAAAGAATGATCTATGATGAAGAGGCAGGTCTTTTTAATGAGCTTATTGCAAAAGCCTCTAATAAACCTTATGAAAGAAAAAACGGATTGGATATGCTGACTTTTGCGAGGCAAAACTTGGTAAAAAAAGGGACTACGCTTTCGTTTATTTCCGATACAGATGCCAATGTTCCCAATGGAAGTGATATGTTCTATTTTTTAATGCCTTCCATAAAAACCAATTCATCATCAAATATCTATTTGAATGCACTCTATTCATTGAGCTGGAGCAGAATATTTATTTTTATATTGGGTTTTGTTATTGCATGTTTTTCTTATGATGCATTCAGCGGGGAAAAAGAGCAAGGAACATTAAAGCTTATGTTATCCAGTAGGATTTCAAGGTTTTCAATTGTTGTGGGGAAATATCTGGGGTTACTGATTACTTTTATAATTCCTTTGATGATAGCATTGGTTATTACCATTGTAATGGTTATGGTATCTCCCAGAATAGAGTTTTTAAAAGGGGATGCTGTTAAATTGCTCCTTTTTGTATTTGCCGGGATAGTCTTTATAAGTATGAATATCCTTGTTGGATTTATGATATCATGCTTGTCGAAAACCTCAGCGGTAAGCCTTAGCATAAACCTTATTGTATGGACAATTCTTGCTGTTATTTTTCCAAGTACAAGCTGGCTAGGGATTAATAGAATAAAGCCTATCCCGACTATCGCGGAAGTAAATGACGAGATTAGAATAAAACAAGATGATTTGAAGGACTGCTCTCTGGAATGGAGGTCTGATTGGGTGGGTAAAGAACCAACAGAAGGGCTATTAAGAAGAAAAGAATGCTGTGATCGAAGAACAAAAATTGAAACCGATGTATGGTGGGATTATTATAACAGGCTGTTTTCTCAGACAGAAACGGCCATAAGCATTGCTAGCATTTCTCCTTTTTCATCTTTCCAGTTTTTATGTGATAAGTTGACAGATAATGGTTATTATGGGTATAGTAACTTCTATAATCAGGTGGTAGATTATCAAAAGCAATACAGGAACTTTATTGATGACAAAGACCAAGCTGATAAAAACAGTTCCCACTTGATTTGGAACGAAAACTATTATACCTGTTACTTTATGTCGAATAAAAAGATAGATGCAAACGAAATCCCGATGTTTACCTATGAACCTTCTTCTATAAGAGAAGTTTTAAAAAGTTCGGTATGGAATATCTTTTATTTGAGCGGTTGGGCCATATTGCTTTTTGCGAGTGTTTGTATTGTATTTTTTCGGTATGATGTAAGATGAAGTTGAGGAGGCTAAGAGCCTTTATGGAAGTTCATAAGGGCTTTGTTTATTCTTTTGATAATAGTATCAATACTTAGGAAGAAGTCTAAATCTATGTCTTCATCATTAAATTCAATACCAAATTCATCTTCAATAAGCGTTACAAATTCTAACGCTTTATTTGATTCTGAAATAATAAGATGGAGTAATTTCCTTTCATTAATATCACTATTTATTTCGTTTCCTAAAATGCTGCAAGCAATTTCGATAATTTCTTCTTTCATGTTAATGCGCTTATGGTGTAAAAAAATCCTCTATAGCTTTTATTATAAAATTATCATTTTTTGAGTCCATTATATTGATCACGGGAAGATCAAGACTCTTTTGATAAAAAGATATCTTTTCCTGTAGATATTTGTCACTTAAGTATTCTTCTGTATCATATAGTTTGTCTTTGAGGTTTTTTTTAGTTATCCAAGGTGTAATAGTATAAAATATAATTTTGGCCTTGGTGTATAAATTTAAGTAATGAGTATGCTGCTTAATATAATCAATGGAGTCTCTAGGGTTAATTGCACAAATAACAGCATCAGGCTGAATGCCGTAAAGAAAGTTTAATGTATCCAATTCGTTTCCAGTAGGTTCAAAGTTGGTAATAGGAGGGAAACTCCAGGTTTGTGTGCCGGTAACAAATAGGTGTGGTTTGCGATAATATCCAGCTGCTTTAACAATTGACCTTAAGCATGGAGCCCAATACTGTTTTTCTAACTCTACTGTTCTGTTATATCCATATGGAAAAGACATGATAGAACCAAATAGTTCACCTTGTGGTTCAGTTGACAAGTGGCAAACATTATAACCTTCCCGCTTTAATAATTGCAAAATTTTTAATTGTGCAGTGAACTTACCTGTTTTGCTTCCTGTTCCGATTAAAGTTAAAATAGGGTTTTTTGTTGGCTGATAATATTCAAGATATTTAAATCGTTGATAGACATTCCCATTGATTTGTGGAAGATATATTTTGCCTGCATATTCTTTGTCTTTTATATAATCATAAATATAGTTTTTTAAATTCCTGTCAAAGAGGAAAATATTTTTATTGTTTTCGATTACCTTATGTAAAAAATCAAATCCAAATTTTACATTTGCCTGAAATAAATGTTCATGAAAATAACCAGCAACAAGGGTGTCAAACTCATTAAAATCGTCATTGTTAGGAAGTCGATCTATTATAATTGAATTGTTGTCGTTGGTATAATCGAGCTTTCGTGGGTAGTCAAAATATTTTGGAACGTGGTAACTCACCATTTTGGGAAACTTAAAAAAAGCTTGCATCTCTTTTTCTGAAGACGGGAAAACAGCTATTCTCCCTACCCACTTGAGTCTCTCCTCAACGTTTAATAATTTTTTTATAAAAATTTCGCTGTCACCTTTAACGATTGTCAATTTTTGATTAGAAGTATTTTTGAATTGCTGTGGCTTAATAGAAGGAATTGCCAAATTAATCAAGTAATTTTTTATTTGACTAATATTTTTACATAATTGGGGATTTGCTTTTAGTGTATTTGCAACTATTCCTGTAAAGTATGCACAGGCATAACTGGGACCATTGGTAATTTTAAAACCACCGTTACAGTGAGCAACTCTCTGCAATGATCCTTTCGCAATAAACTCGATGGGGGAGTTCTTTATGTGTCCAAAGTCTTGTGCATTCTTTAGGTGTCCCCCTGTTACTCCAAAAACTTCATTAAAATATGCTGGGAAGCTCTTTTCTTTTAAGGTATAGTTGGATGAGGATACTATTATTATATTATTCTGATAGAGTTTTTTACATATGTCATGTAATTCTTTACTTGGGTTTGTTGTAAGAATCCCTAGACTTAGGTTTACAATGTCAATATTCAACGTTAAACAATATTTTAGGGCTTCTATTAGCATATCCTCTGATGCATATAAACTTTTGTCAAAAATCTTTATTGCATAAAGTTCAGCGTCAGGTATGCTTTTATGTATTATTGCAGCCACACCGGTTCCATGCCCAATTGTGTCATTATAATCATAGGTTGCAATGTATTTGTTTTCGTTATGTTTTAATGTAATACCATCAATCTTACATTTTGTTAATCTTTTGTGGGTTACATCTATACCACTATCAACAACTGCAATTTTCATTGTTTTTATTCTTTTCAAATATTTTTAAATCTTGTATCTGTTCTGGATGATTTAGCAAAAGCAGATACTGTTGTTTTAACTTTTTTTCCAAAGTATATTTCCATTCGCAACAAGTCTTGGCTAGATGGGGATTGGTATGTTTCCACATACAATCGACATTGCAAATAGGTAGGAATTTGCAAGCCTTGCACTCATCATCAAAATAGAATTTATTGTAGTTTGTAGCTTTTATTACTTTTTCATTTACTTTAAGCAATTCAAAATCTTCAGCTATATTTTGAATTACTTCACTTTCATGGTTTACAACACCCCAACATTTATACATTTGTCCGCATTGATCAATGGCAAATGAGTTTGGCAAGGCTACCTCGGCACATGTAGTATGGGAAGGTGTCGGGAAGTGAAATGCGTATTTAGCTAATTCTTTCCCTGCTTTTTTAGCCCAATTGTTATAATGAGTCAATTTCATTTTTGTGAAACGGGTTTTGGCTTTGAAGAAATCATATTCGGATAAAAAGTTTTCTACGACCTGATGAGAATTACCTGAAAAGTTTTCTCGTCGGTGAAAACTTAAATTAACAGTTTTAGCATGTTGGGGCCAGATATTAAACCTTTCTAAATCATCCAGAAATTCATTTAAATTCTCAGCAACCTCTTTATTAGCATTTATTCTAATGCGTAACGCAAAATCATGGGGTTTGCAGGACAGATTATTCAATAGAAGGTAATAGCTATCTCTGTTTCTCCCTTTTAATAGTCTTGATTTGTTATGGGTGATTTTATTACCATCTATGGTAACTTGGGCGCTTTTAATTTGACAACTTTTTAATAGTTCCCAATTTCTTTCATTAAGTAATACCCCATTTGTTATTATATCGGCATTGTATTTTAAATTATTTTTTTCTATTGACTGAATAAAGCCACCTGATAAATTTCTAATAACATCAGGAGCGAGTAAGGGTTCTCCTCCATACCAGGTGACATTCAATCCCTCAATATTATTTGTTGACCCTAAAGTAGACTCAACATAGCTTAAAATACGATCAATTATTTTATTTTCCATTTTCCCTCTAATGGGTTTATTATGCTCAAAACAATAAGGACATGCCATATTACAGCGATTTGTAGGGCAGATGGTTAGAAATAATTCATTAGTTTTAAATTGTTGAATTGCTTCTATCCTTTTATTAATAATATCCTTTTCATCAGTAGATTGATCGATAATAATACCATTAATATATAGCTGATCAAAAAAAATATTTTCAAGATTTATATCTTTTCTATTTAATGGATGTTCATACAAAATTTGTTTCACTAATTCTATCTCTTTCTCGTTCTGAATTAATAAGAGCCCATTACTTAGTGAATTATATAGTAAGTAGTTGGTATTGTCAACTTTGATTAAAAAATTGTATAAACTGGATTTATAAGCTTTTATTACATACATTTTATTAAGGATTATAGAATTAGAACACAGATAATTAAAATTATATGGCTAAGCGTTTAGGTCGTACTAAAATTTCATAATAAGCTGAAAGATAATAAATTAGTTATACTTCATTTGGGATAAATTTCCGCATTTTGATTCTCGAAAAATTGGAATTTGAGGGTCAATAAATTTTTTAGATCATCCTTGTATTCTTGGTCAATTGTTTGAAAGAACCCGGTAATGGCATTATGAAAAAGAGTTGGTGTTTCATAATATTTTGCGTATAGTATTTTTTTCTTTGTAAATTTCCATAAGCGTTCTATCATATTCAGGTTAGGGGAATAGGAAGGTAAAAACAGGAGGGTTATTCCTAATTCCCTTGCCGCATTTTCAACTAATTTACAATGCTGATAACGGGCATTGTCCAAAACAATTTTCAGGGGTAAATCCACATAAACTTCCCGAAGTTGTTTTAAAAATGCAATAATTGTTTCTGCATTAATAAAAATAGTATTGTTCAGGGTTATCACTTGTTTTGTAATGGCATCTACAGCGCCCGGTACATTGATCCTGTTACGCACTGAAGATGCTTTGATAAATAAACGGGCAACACACCATAAGGCGCAGATAAAAGGTTCCAAAATAAAATGGGCCGCATCCATAAACAACAGGTGGCATTTCCCGTTTTGTGCTTCTTCAATGGCCGGTTCCAAGATCGTTTTCATCCATAGCTGTTGTTTCCCAGCATCTGCTTTTGCCGGGATATGTCCCGTTTTGATATAACGCAATCCGTGTCGTTTCATAAAGGCACGCACCTGGGAAGGACTTCGGTCAATACCCGTCATCGTCTCAATACGCCATTTGGCCTCATTGATACTCATCGGGGGTTGTTTGGTAAAAGATTCCAATATGCTGTCGGCATAGTTTTCCAGTTTACTTTTGTTCGCACCGTAGCCAACCTTGCAAAGACTTTCAAATCCGCCTTGCCGATAGCGGTTAGTCCAATAACCAACCGAATCCCGGTTCAAGTCCGCTAAAACTCCGATCAGCTCGTTAGACAGACCTGTGATAATCTTCAGATAAACGGCTTGTATTCTTTTTTGAACCATTGCATCAGGATAATGATATCTTTCATAATTTAGCCGTTGAATTTCGGCTTCGTCGAGATTTATTGGAAGCATATCTTTTTTAGATTTTTGGTAGAACTAATTTGATATGCTTCTCTTTTTATTTTATATCTCTCATGCGAAAGTTTTCAACGTTGTCTTGTTAATTGATTGCGGAAATTTATCCCGCGCGAAGTATAATAATCAAAGGGGAAATAGATAATGTAATATAAATCAATCAATTAGCACAATTTATGATCTCTAAACGCTTAACCCTATAAAAATAAATATGTGATGAAAAATAGTTTTCATTTTTTATTAACTTCGGTTCCATTTATAATATTGAGTTATTCCTTTTTTGCAAGATTGTTATCTATTTATTATCTTTCAGCTTATTATGAAATTTTAGTGTGGTCTAAACGTATATACCAATTAATTTAATTCATAATTTGCTTACCTCTAGCTTATAACTCATTTCTCCAGCAAATTTAAGCCAAGGTATGTGACTAGATTGTCTTTTATAGCTAATTCCCCTATTGCGTAGTTTTGACAGATGAATGCTCTTCTCTTTTACATTGCCCCAACTATTTACGATTTCTAGAGTAACAATAAAATCATGATTAATTATAATATTATAATTAAATAAGCAAATACTTTCCCATCCTTTTTTTTCTTTTGATTTGAATAATATCTCCTCATTATTAATAATGCTATCGGGCATTTGATTTTTAATATTAAAAAATTTTAATTTATACAAGATACTATCACAATTTGTTTCCCTTATATAAAAATAAAATTTACAGATAACTATTTTGTCTTTATTGGTTATGAGCCGACCTATCTCTGCTCCTTTTAGGATGTTGCACCAAGCCCAAGTTGTCTTGCCAGGATTTCTAGGTCCCAAGATATAAGCTTTTCGTTTGCTGGGCTGAACAACAATATCACTGATTTTATGTTTTTTATTATGCAAAATAGTGTTTGGATCATTGATATTCTGTAACCGCAAATCTACAATTGACCTTAAATTCGATTTGTAGTTGCCTTTAGAGGTGTTTGTCTGTAAATTATTATGGAGAATTGAAGTAGCTCCAATATTTTGGTAAATCATCTCATTATTGGAATAAGGCAAAATATTATTATCGATTTGCACTTTAATTATATGACAATATGCGGATATTGCATTAAATAAAATGTTCAGGATAAGAATAATAATAAATTTATGCATATCGAATATTATTTATTTGACAATAATCTATTAACGTGAGTTTTGGATTAAACAACCACTGGCAAATTGTTTAGGTTAAGTAATCTAGTATACTGTTATTTTGTTTTTTATATATGGTTATGCTCAAGAAAATGAATAGGCCGACATGCCTGCCAAAATATTTATCAGCGTATTTATCGGGACTCCTGGGCCTTGAATGTTTAATGTTACAGATGTGCTTTAAGATATCGATTACCGATTCAGTCACTCACCGGCTTTTCAGGTACTCCTTATATTTTCCAAACCCATTAGCTTTTTGTGATCAGGAAAGGTTCTTGGCTTGCCCAGTGTTTCCTGGAGTTTTTCATTGATGTACCCTTTGTCCCCGAAAATTTTCCACACAGGCCTTTTTTATAGAGTTTAATGCCTAACTCTAAGTTGTTATCTGCTACGTTCCCGGGAGTGATAAGGAAGGAAACAATTCCTCCAACTTGATTAATGATCAAATATAATTTCAAACCAAAGAACCAACCTGTCAAAGTTTTCCCCCTTTGGGGTAACAATTTAATTGCCAAGTAATTTTAATTTTTTTGTAATACCATTGGAATCAATTTATGCTCCACCTTTTTCTTTACAAGAAATCATCTGCGCAACAAAAATTTCAATTAGAGGATTTGAATAAATAAATCCGACTCTTTAAAAGATTTTATCTTTGTTAATCAGGCCAATTTTGTGGTAAAACTGGAATTATTATTTTCAAATCCCCTTATATTTAGTTCTAAATTTTTAGTCATGGGGAGCTTTGTTTTGTATGTTTTGCCTTGAAAGCTTCCATTTTCTCTGTTATAATCTTCGTTTAATCAGAATAAGTTTCTAACAGATAGTTGTTTAAATCCAAAACTCACGTTATGTTAGTCTAGGTTGAGATTTAAGGTAAATAACTTGCGTTATCAAAATAGAGAGGACTCTTGTCTAATATAACCTTTTTATAAAAAATATTAAACATGGGAACAAGAATGAGTCCGAAAAGTGGATTTTGACAATTCTGTGATTTTCAACTAATTGAATATCAATAGTCTATTTTGGCCAAAATTACTTTAAAAGGGTTTTCGGAGTAGATTTAAATTTAGAATAATGAGTCCGGTCTAAAAAGGTAGTCCCGTCATTGCGAGCGAAGTGAAGCAATCTGTATCTCATTGAGTAACAGATTGCTTCGTCGTACCTCCTCGCAATGACGCGTTTGCTTTTGGGCTTTTTAGACTAAACTCAATAATATTTCATC
>JAQVSH010000330.1 GCA_028700615.1 Bacteroidales bacterium | reverse complement strand
AGTTACCGTTTCATCACGGTCATGGCCAATCCCCGTGAGTACAGGGATGGGGAATTGAGCAATCTGCGCGGATAATTCATAGAGATTAAAACATTGAAGATCTGACTGAGCCCCCCCTCCCCTGACAATCACAACAGCATCAAAGCCGATCCGGCTTTGATAAATGGCATCCAACGCGGCGATGATTGAAAACTGAGCTTCAAGTCCCTGCATAACAGCCGGATATAAATGATGATAAAATCGGTAACCCCAGACATTGTGATCGAGTTGTTTGCAAAAATCACCGTATCCTGCCGCTGTTTCTGAAGAAATCACCGCAATGTTTTGAATCACCGGGGGAGGAATTAAAGAGCGGTTCATGTCCAGAATTCCTTCTTCGGTGAGTTTGCGTATCACGGCCAAACGTGCCTGAGCAAGATCTCCAAGAGTGAAAGCCGGATTAATGTCTTTGATATGCAGGCTGAGTCCAAAGATTTCGTGATATTCAACTGTAACTTCAACCAAAATCTTCAACCCGGCTTCCAGAGACTGACCGGTTACGGACTCAAAATAAGGTTTGATCAGGCGAAAAGTATGCGCAAGAATAATGGAGCGGATTTTGGCTCTGATCTGATCAGAGGCTTCTTCTTTCTCAATAAGTTCAAGATAGCAGTTTCCGTTACGGTTTACATTGAGTTCGCCAATCTCAGCCATTACCCAATACCTGCCGGGAAAACAAGAAGACAACCCGCTGCGGATGCGCGCTGCAAGGTCAAATAAACTTACCGTGTCCGGATTCTGGCTCATCTTTGTTTTTAGCAAACTTAACCAACAAACTTGATTGCGACAAGCTTTTTCCTACTTTTGCCCTGAAACCTGCCTGAATGCCTCATGAAGACTCTTCTGGTCATTACCGGACCTACTGCTGTCGGGAAAACCCGCGCAGCGATCGTGCTTGCCAAACAGCTTAACGCCGAGATCATCTCCTGTGACTCACGCCAGATGTACCGTGAAATGCGCATTGGCACGGCAGTACCTTCCCCGGAAGAACTCAGCGAAGTACCTCATCATTTTATCGGTAATCTTTCGATTCAGGATTATTATAATGTCAGCCTTTATGAACAGGATGTACTTAATTTTCTATCCGGATATTTTCAAAACAAAGAAACCGCAGTGGTTACAGGAGGTTCAGGCCTGTATCTGGATGCCCTTTGCCACGGAATAGATGACCTGCCCTTTATGGATATAGAATTGAGGCAGGATTTGACCCGTCAGTTCCAGGAAAACGGGATTGAATGGCTCCGTTCACAACTGAAATTACTTGATCCGGTGTATTATGCCCGGGTTGACCTGCAGAATCATCAACGGTTATTGAAAGCCGTAGAAGTATGTCTACAGACGGGGCAACCTTATTCATCCCTGCTTACCCGCCGTTCACGTCCGCGCCCCTTCCGGGTGGTAAATTTTGCATTAAACCGGGACAGGGAAGATCTTACGAAAAGAATCCGTACCCGGGTTGACCATATGATGACCGCGGGATTGCTGGAAGAAGCCCGTTCCCTTTATCCATATAAAGATTTAAATGCTTTAAAAACAGTAGGATATAAAGAACTCTTTGACTATATTGAACATAAATATTCTTTGGAAGAGGCCATTGAAAAAATCAAGGTCAACACCCGTCGCTATGCCAAAAGACAGATCACATGGCTAAAAAGGGATCCGGATTTTCAATGGTTTCATCCCGAGGCCACAGAGGACATATTAAAAACTTTTAAATCTATTTCAGATTGAAAACACTGATCCGTTTTTTATTACAAAATATTCCCCGAAAATATTTGCAACGGGTTGCCATCGCCGGGAGCCGACTGATGGTCCCTTTTTTGAAAGGCCATCAGATAGAATGTCCTGTCTGCGGAAAACATTTCCGCAAATTATTGCCTTACGGCTATGTGATTTCAAGAAAAAATGCCTTGTGCCCTCATTGTTTATCTCTTGAGAGACATCGTTTAATCTGGCTTTTTCTGAAACGGGAAACACCGTTTTTTACACAACCCTGTCAAGTGCTTCATCTGGCCCCCGAATATTGTTTTATGAAATATTTCTCAGCCGTACAGGGAGAAGGGTACATTACCGCCGATCTGGAGTCTCCCTGGGCTAAGGTAAAAATGAATGTAGAGGAGATTCCTTTCCCTGAAAATCATTTTGATGTCATACTCTGTAATCACTTGCTGGAACATGTGGAGGATGACAGAAAAGCGCTCCGTGAACTTTTCAGGGTATTAAAACCCGGGGGATGGGCCCTTCTTCAGTCTCCCGTGGATGCAAACCGTGAAAAAACCTATGAAGATCGGGCCATTACCTCACCTGAAGAAAGGGAAAAACATTTTGGACAGAAAGACCATTTAAGAGCTTACGGGAAGGATTACACGGATAGACTGAGAGAGGCCGGATTTACAGTGAATCCTTTGGATTATGTTGCCATATTGGGTGAAGACCTGCAAAAAAGATATGCCCTTCCCCAAAACGAATTGATTTACTACGCAGAAAAAAAATAATACAAGACTTATGATTCAGATTGGTCAGGCCATTGTTTCCCTGGACATCTTTGAATGCAGATTCTGCTGTGATCTTGATGCCTGTCACGGAGCCTGCTGCATCGAAGGAGATGCCGGGGCTCCTCTGACCCCGGAAGAATGTCAGCAGATTTCAGAAAATTATGCTTTGATTGAACCCTATATGAGCGAATCGGGCAAAGAAACCGTCAAAGAACAGGGTTTTCAGATCACAGAAACTGACGGGGAAATCTGTACTTCTCTGGTATCCGGGAAAGAGTGTGTATTTGCTCGCTTTGAACAGGGAAAGGCATTGTGTGCCATTGAAAAAGCCTGGGAGTCAGATAAAATTTCTGTGAGAAAACCA
>JAQVSH010000329.1 GCA_028700615.1 Bacteroidales bacterium | reverse complement strand
AATAGGAATAATTGGAAAAACCGACCATATACATTACTTCGGCAACCGTAAAAGTACGTCTCCTTAATAACATAGAAGCTTCTTTCATCCTTATGGATTTAATGTATTCAACCGGCGTCTTGCCTGTGATACATTTTATCTTGCGATACAGCTGCTTTTGATTTATCCCGGATATCTCACTTAAAGCATTGACATTAAAACCTGGCTCAGCAATCCTTTCTTCAATGATCCCCGTAATTCTGGACAGAAATTTTTCATCGTAAGACAACGTGTCTATCATTTTGGGGGTGGCAATATGTTCAAGTTGTATTTGTCTCTTTAAGCAGGTCTGCTTTTCAAGTAATTTACCTATACGTAATCGAAGCATATTTATGTCAAACGGCTTAGTTATAAACATATCTATGTTCAGGTGTATACTTTGCAGTTCGGTCTTATTGTCATTCATTGCCGTGAGCATAACAATAGGCACAGTAACCAGTCTGGGGTCTTTTCGAACCCGGCCGGACATTTCAAGCCCGTCCATTAAAGGCATAAACACATCTGTGACAATAACATCCGGTATTTTTTTCTGGCAAATTTCAAGTCCTTCAATGCCATTATGCGCAACACCGCATTCATAATCGGAAGACAACGATTTTGACAAAAAGTCGGCCATTTCCTGATTATCTTCTACAATAAGTACAAAAGGATACTTTTCTTTTTCTGATAGAGGATTTTTTAATCCATTTCCGGATGACTCATTAGAATTGTTTAATTCTGAGAGCGTTACAGGTATGGAAACAATAAAATCGGTACCAACTCCCAGATCAGAATGAACTTCAATTTTTCCTCCGTGAATGTGCACCATTTCTTTAACCAGAAAAAGACCCAGCCCCGTTCCCTCGTTTGACCTGGGATTATTCGACGATTGATAAAATTTTTGAAAAATATATGGAATATCACGTTCCGGGATACCAATTCCGTTATCGGATACGGTGAAGAATAACTTATTATCATATTCAATCTTCAGTTCAATCCGGCCTCCTTCTTTGGAGTATTTGCAAGCATTGGAGATGAGATTGGTGAGTATCGATTCTATTTTAATCACGTCCAGATCTACAACTAACTTTTCGGCAGTAGAAGAAAAAATAAACTCCAGGCCGTTTCTTGTATAATTTTCTTTGAATGTATTGAATACATTTCGTGCAAAAGCTATAAAGTCAACCGGCACGGGAGCAAGTGCAAAAATCCCGGCATCATCTTTATCATAATCCAATGCGCTGTATATCATTTGGCTCAACTTTCTCGCATTACTCTGAAGAAGTTCCAGATCTTTTTTTATGCAGGCATTTCTTTCGTCATGAATCATTTTTCCCAAAGGAGCAACAATAAGACTTAACGGTGTTTTTATCTCATGAGAGATATAAGAATAAAAATTCATTTTTGATCTGACGTGGTCAAGTGTTTTTTCCTTCTCAAGGCTCTCAAGTTTCAATTTGTTCTTCATTGAAAGATATGTAACAACCAATACCACAAAGCCGGAAACAAACAACAGGTAAAAAGATATAGCTATTTTTGACAAATACCACGGAGGCGTCACCGTAATCTGAAGAGAAACTTTGTTACTGGCCGGTTCTCCGTCGGGTCCCGGTAACCCTACTTCCAGTAAATGTTTCCCGTAACTCAGATCTGAAAGTTGAATTTCATTATTCCCGCTTTTAAGATAATTCCATCTTTTGCTGCCGTCAATACGGTAAATAAATGCATTCTTGCTTCTTAAAGAATACGGAAAAGAAGTGACCTCTACTCTGATATTATTTTGTCTGTGATTTACTTTAATTCTTTTGGCATACCGTATACTTTCTTTTTCACCGGCACATAGCGAAGAAAAGAGTCTGTTATTGACATACAGAGCAGAGAGCACAATAGGGTGTGTCTTGATAATATTTTTTTCTATCACATTGAGATATACTGCAAGCAAGCCATCGGTACATCCAATATAAGCTATACCAGAAGAATTGTCTATATAAAGACAGCCCAGATTATCGTTGTAAGTGAATAATTTGGTCGCATTAAGGCTTGCGGAATCTATCTTCCAGAGTCCGTCAGAAGTAAGCGCATATAGTACATTCAAGTGAAATGCGAAATCTCTGACATCGGAATTTTCAGAACCTTCGAGAGGTATTCTGTGCGTCTCCAGTGTATGCATATCAACTCTCACCACACAATCTTTACATCCTATCCAAACATAATGGTCCCGGTCATTTAACATAGATAAAGGTATGGGATCACCGTTAATTATCTGGAAAGGGATAGTATCAATTTCGCCGCTCTGCCTGTTTATCCTGTTTAATTTATTGAGATAAGTAATAACCCAGGCATAACCATAATTATCAAACTCAATCTCAGTAACATAACTACCTGACAAACCCTCTTTCATGGTATAATTGCTGTCAATAACACAATTTGTACCCCGGGATGACAGTAATTTTTCTTTTTTAACAATACCTATGCCTCCAAGGCAGGCACCGATCCATATTGAACCAAATTCGTCTTCTACAATGTAATTCGCCCAATCGAAATTTGCAACACCTTCTTTATTTATAAGTTTATAGGATAAGAATTTTTTTGATCGTGCATTATACATCCCAAGACCGATATCGGTAGCGATCCAGATATTCCCGTCCCTGTCTTCGTATATATTTTTTATTCTGTTATTGGGTATCCCGCTCGAAACGTCTTCAGATCTGAACCACACGGTTGAGTTTTCTGAAAAATCTTTTGTTCTTAGCAACCCGTTTGGCCCCCCAAGCCAAAAATATCCCTGAGAATCTTTTGTAATGGCATGTATCAGGTTACCTGTCCCGTCTTTTGTCATTTGAGACAAAGAAATATATTTCATTTCTGTCTGGCTTAATGC
>JAQVSH010000328.1:2246-2921 GCA_028700615.1 Bacteroidales bacterium | reverse complement strand
TTCATACAGGCCTTTTATTCGTTCGTAATTGGCTGTCTGGTAGTCATGTTCCGCTTTGGATGAATTCAGGTTGGCTTTGGATGATTCCAGTTCGGTTTCCAATACGGAACGGTCTACCTCGGCAATCAGTTGTCCGGCTTTTACTTCCGAATTATAATCGACATATATTTTGGCAATGATCCCCGATACCTGGGTTCCTACTTCAACCTGTTTAATTGGTTCAACCGTACCTGTTGCGGTAATGGTATTGGTGATTGAAGATGGCTCAACGGGTACGGTCTCGTAAGCCTGTTTAACGGTTTTTGCACTGCAAGAAGCAAAAACGATGAGAGTCATAAGAACTCCCGGAATAAGTATTACTTTCTTCATTGTATATCTTTTTTCAAATAGATTTAACTGTTTTGGCCCTGGTATAATTTCAGCAGTTTTATGGCCAATACCGTCTGAAATTTTGCCTGAAGCTGATTGCTGAGAGCGCTGGTATAATTGTTCTGTCCCGTGATCAGCTCAATGGTGTTAATTAATCCGGCCCGGAATTGTTCGCTCACCACTTCGAAACTGATTTTGGCGGCCTGGAGTTGTTCATTAGCCGAAATGTATTGACTTTGTGCCGAGACAGCATCGTTATGAAGCGATTCAATGGTACTCAGCAACTGTTTTCTGGTGCTTTGGTCC
>JAQVSH010000328.1:0-2236 GCA_028700615.1 Bacteroidales bacterium | reverse complement strand
CTGTTCAAAATAGGCGGTGCCGGCACTGGAGTTTGTACCTGTGTTAATAGAGGCGCTGGCGGTAAGGGTAGGCATTTTAGAGGCCTTGGCTATCTCAATGCCCATTTGAGCCGATTCAATACTCAGAGCGCTGCTTTTCATCTGGGGCAGATTGTCCAGGGCCGCAAGGTATACCGAGGCCAGATTCGGAATTACATTAAGTACTTCCAGACTGTCGATATCGGGAAATTCCACTTCAAATGTTTCTTCCAGATCGAGTTCCAATAATTGCTTCAGTTGCAGTTTGGCACTTGACAGTGCGTTTTTTGTCTGGGTTACCTGGTAGTTGTCGCCGGCCGCCTGCGATTGCAGCTGTGCAAGATCTCCTTTGGACATAGAACCGGCTTTTCTCATTTCCAGACCGCGTTCTACCTGTGAACGTGAAAGATCGGCAGCCAACAGGGCGATCTTATGCGATTCGTTGGCATAAAGGATCTGAAGATAAGCCTGTATTACTGATATTTCTATGTCAAACAGGGCTTGCTCCACATCGTAACCCGATGCCGTGTTATCCAGTTGTTTTTGCTGAATGGTTTTGCTCAATTTTCCACCGGCATAGAGTGTGACACCCGTATTCAGTCCAAAATTGTCTGAATAGGAAGCTGCATCGGTTTGTTCCATGAAATCGTTGTAAGTGGTTGCATTCTGGAAAGATACCCCAAAGCTCGAAGAAAAATTAAGTGTGGGAAACCGCTGTGCCCGGGTTTGTTCCAGTTCCACATCAGAAACGGCTTTGGACACCTCGCGGGTTTGCACTTCAATATTATGCACCCTGGCGTATTCAATACATTGTTGCAGAGTCCATGGTTCTGCCTGTTCCTGTCCCTGCGCCGGCAGGTATATAAGAAGCAGAACTGAGGCCAGAACTGTTGATAAGGAATGTAATCTAATCATTGTCAAATACTTTTATTGATCTCACAACAAAAGTATCCTGACGGATCTATTCAGGCAAGGAATATCGGCAGATAAACCGGTTTTGAAGTCAGGAACCCGGATTTTACCGGTTAAGCGGGGGGCTTATCGGGATCAGATATGGAAAAATTTCTTAAGGCTGGTGCCTTTTTGCAGATGAAAGTGAATAAAAAGCAGTATGGTCGAGACAGCCGTAATTGAAACGGCAAGGATGAGGCTCCATTGAAGCGCCAGTTTGTTCTGCAGGTACAGCGACAGGATCCCTTCCGTGCAGAGACCCATTATGCCGGCGGCTATCAGGGAATAGGCAATGATGTTGATCCCTTTTCGTTTGGAGTTCTGTATGATCTTGATCAGAGCGAAAAGGATTACATAAAGGCATCCAATGAGCGGAACGCCAAGGTGCATTCCCCAATAGGGGTCTTCGCTGAACCAGTCGAGGAGCAACAGTAAAAGCGAGGTAGATAAAAAGCTAAAAATCATGAGCAAAAAAATCCTCCGTTGCATGAATGCAATGAGAGAGGCGTTGATAATCAGGAAAAAACCGATAGCCAGTGTGTACTTAGACCAGCTGATCTGGGAATTAACAATAAGATCAATTACAACGGTTGTCACAAAACCTGTGAACAGTATGATCATGATCAGTTCCCAGAGCACCTTGCGTCTCTGGAGCTCTGTGAGTTCGTGGAAATTATAGGATTCCTCCACGGGGTCCGCATATTTGCCGGAGTGTTTCTCAATCCGGCCGGGAATTTCGGAGATCGTACTCTTCTGCCCGCATAACGGACAGTAATTCATTTCCACGTCCAGTTCAACGCCGCAATTTTTACATATATTCATAGTTGTTTATTTTTTTCAGTAACGGATCATTTTTACAGGAAGGCCCTGACCGGATATAAAACGGAAGAAACGACGTTCCAGTTCCCTCGATCCGGAAATATTGGCAAAGCCGAGGATAAGCAGGTCGTCAAAACCTATCATGCCGCAGCTGATCTTTATGCTTTTATTAGGTGGCGGCGGAATGACCGCCATGTATTCAATCTGTTCGTTGATCTCTTTAGGAAAGATTGCCCCGCCGAGATTGGAAAAAACCCCGCTGTACTGGTTGCTTCCCATGGAATAATACTTCATACGGAGAACAACGTTTTTCAGAAACAGGGGAGCCCCGCGGACCAGCAGCATTTTTTCACTTCCCACGTTCCGGGACAGGATTTTATTCACCAGTTTTTCCTCGGTTTCGAGCAACATCTGGTGATGGACCACTTTCAGGATTTCCTCAAAGGAG
>JAQVSH010000327.1 GCA_028700615.1 Bacteroidales bacterium | reverse complement strand
CCGAAATGAAATCAGGCGAAGACCCCTGCTAAGCGGGAAAACAGAAGCAGAACTTCATGACTGGATTCTGGAAAAAATCCGCGAAAGAGAACCCTATTATCTGAAGGCCCATCATATCATCGGGGGGGACTGTCTTAAACCGGAAGACCTGATGATTTTACTGAGCAACCGTTAAAGGGTACTTAAGATTCTCAAATCCGGACAATTCACAACTAAAGGTTCCCACCTTTGCATTAAATTTGACAAGAACAGGAATCACATTTTCGTCTGCCGTAAACCACATATTCATATCATCCTCCTTGTTAAAGACCCTTCCGGGCTCTACCACAGGGACAAACTTCATGCAGGACAATCTCCCGAAACGTGTATTGACAATCTCCCTCCCCTTATAGACCACATAAAAAGGGAACAGTTCATGCGCAAAAAAAGTATCAAAATAAAGAATATCCCCTTCTTTTAACGTTTTCAGAGGCAATCTCCGCATATAATAAAGCACTGAAGCCATATCCAGAATCCCTTGAGGCATACTCATAAGCCCTCCTTTCTGACTCATCACAAGATTGGCTTCCTGATCAAAAGTGGAAAGATCATAATATCGGTAAGACCCCTCCCTGATATCACGGATTGCCTTCAGAGGAAGATTATCTCTTTTCCGGAACCAACTTTCGTAAACGTCCTTGATTTTATATAAAGCGGCGACAAAGCCTGTCGTCTCTCCCACAATACTACTGTGATAAACGGGTTGTCCGTATATTTCTTCTTCTGTCACTGACAGGGAAGCCTTCCCTCCCCTGATAATGCCAAAATGGATATCAAAATTCAATACTTCACCCGCTTTAAAAGGAATCTCCGAACCCGGTTTCATAGAAATCCGGTCCTGCGCAAACAGCGAAGTTCCGAAGCATAGTAACAGCGAAATCAATACAACCCTCATCATATTCCTCCCAATACTTTGTTTTTGGGCACAGTAGCCATAAAATCCTTCAAATAGAAAGGTTCAAAATAAGCAACATCCTCAAACCGTCCTTCTGCATAGGCCATCTCCGAAAGAGAGCACAAGAACCTTGCCGAATGGAAAAAATCAGGAACAAAACAAGCGTTGGGATGAGTCAACACTCCCATACACTTAGGCATTCCTTCTCCAAAAAAATAAACCTTCCCCTTTTCTAAAAAAGAATAAAAAGACTCCCCGGTGATAATTTCGGCAGAAACTTCTGATATCCCGTTCAACTTCGCATCAAATACCGCAGTGTATACTTCCATGCGCCTTGCATCTATCATAGGACAGAGGAAAAACGGTTCCGGACCTGTGGAAAAAGAATGCAAAAAGCCTGAAGCCATGGCTTCAAGCGTAGAAACTCCGATCAAAGGAACATTGCCTCCGAAACATAAACCTTTCGCAGTAGAAACCCCGATCCGCAAACCGGTATAAGAGCCGGGGCCCTTACTCACCGCAACTGCATCCAGATCCTGAACATCCAGATGTTTTTCAGCCAACAGATCCTGAATGAGTACCGCGAGAGAAGCAGCATGTCGGCGATCCTCCGCTACCTCCTTAGACAACAGCTCTTTCCCGTCTTTAGCTAAAGCCACGGAACAAACCGATGCAGAAGTTTCAATATTTAATATTAAACCCATTATTATTCTTCCTCCTCTGCGGCCCTTCTTTTCCTCTCTTCCGCAGCTTTCAGTTTAACCAATTCTTCCCTTACAGGAGAACGCACACTTTGAATTAATGCATGAGTCTCTTTCTCTTTGTTTGCAGGACTCCGTTTCAGGGTCCACTCAACCTGCGTGTCAAAAGACTCCTGGACTTCAGGAATAATCTGGCAAAATTCAACCCGTTCAGGTTGCAGCCCTGATAAATAATCCCCGGAATTCCACACCCCATCTCCGTTGACATCGTGGACCGCCTTGAGCACATATACCCCCTTTAACAAATAAGGAATGTTCAGAAGCGTGTCCGAAGACACCTTGTAATTACGCAATACTGCTTCCCCGCTGGCATCCAGAAGCTGAACCACAACATCCCCGCCAACCCCTTTCAAAGTCAGGACAATCGATCCGTAGTCCTCCACCCTCTTTACACTCGCCTGGAAAACCTGTATGGTATCATTGTGTACCCCGAACGGAGAAAAGAAAGCCCCCGAATCGACCGTCAAACTATATTTCCTGTCAAAATCCTTTTTCCAATCAAACCAAAATTTGCGGGAAGAAAGACTATCTCTACGAAACGTAAAAGGTATTTCTTTTTTAAGAGTATCCTGCCGGAGATGAAGCCGCGAAACATCCACAGAATCGACCGGTAAAACGGTTTCCAGATAAAACAACCTGTCAATATCCACAGATCCGTTCAAATTGGAAGTCAGGGGCAACGGATTGACCTTGGGCTCTTTGACTGCTTTCACCGGTTCTTCATTCCTTCTGGGCCTCCGAACATCCTCCTTCGGCTTCTTAGGCGGAGTATGCGTCAGTGTCAGGGTATCCACCGTATTTACCCAGCGAAGCAGAGAATCGGTTTCAGGATAAGTGACTTCAAGCGACAACTGTCGGGATTTAGCAATTCTTTGATCATAAATCCAGTAAACAAAAGTGTCAGAGCGGGCCGAGCGTTCCATAACAAACCATTTCGCAGGAGCCAGCGAATCCAGTATTCTGACTTTGGGGATCTCCGGAGAAGTCCTGTTAAAGATCAAAGAAAAATGAATACTGTCCGTACGGGCAGAAGATTTCAGATACTGATTGCTCTTGGAATTATCAAAAGTGAAAAAGACCTGATCAATGCCAAAAGGCTCCGCATGATACAACAACAGAGAATCCCGGTCTTTTTTCCGGAAAACAAAAGAATCCGTTTTAAAATATTTTTGATCCAGTTGCAGCAAACTATCGGAAAACGCGATACTCTCCCCATTGGGATCATCAAAAATCAG
>JAQVSH010000326.1 GCA_028700615.1 Bacteroidales bacterium | reverse complement strand
CCCGGTGATCAAAAAATTTCTTTATTCAGATCACGAAATATTTTTACGCGAACTGGTAGCCAACGGCATTGATGCCGCGCAAAAAATGAAAGCCATCAGCGGAGCCGGAGATTTCAAAGGAGAAATAGGAAACCTTCGGGTAGAAGTCTCCCTGAACCCCGAAGCCGGAACCCTGACCATCAGTGACAACGGGATCGGGATGACCGCTGAAGAAATTGATCAGTACATCAACCAAATAGCATTCTCCAGCGCCGAAAAATTTCTGGAAAAATACAAAAATCAACTTAACGGGATCATCGGACATTTCGGCCTCGGATTTTATTCCGCTTTTATGGTTTCTAAAAAAGTGGAAGTCCGTTCCCTTTCATGGAAAGAAGGCAGCGAAGCCATCTGCTGGAGTTGTGACGGAAATCCCGAATACACCATGGAACCCTGTGACAAAACAACCCGGGGAACCGAAATCACCCTCTTTATTGAAGATGAATCCAAAGAATTTCTCGAAGAAAAACGCATTGAAAGCCTTCTGCTCAAATACTGCCGTTTCCTTCCGGTAGAGATTGTCTTTGGCAAAGAAAAAGAATGGAAAGACGGCAAAGAAGTCGAAACAGGAAAAGACCGTATCATCAATGATACAAATCCACTCTGGACCCGTAAACCCGCGGATCTGAAAGAAGAAGACTACCAGAAATTTTACGGAGAGTTATATCCGATGCTGGAAGAGCCGCTGTTTAATATCCACCTCAACGTAGACTATCCTTTCAACCTTACCGGGATTCTCTATTTTCCAAAAATCAAAGACAATCTGGACATTGCCCGGAACAAAATTCAGCTCTACTGCAATCAGGTCTTTGTTACCGATTCGGTCGAAAACATTGTCCCCGACTTTCTGACATTGCTTCACGGAGTCATTGACAGCCCGGACATTCCCCTGAATGTATCCAGAAGTTATCTTCAGAGCGATGCCAACGTCAAAAAAATCTCCTCTCACATCACCAAAAAAGTAGCCGACCGTCTTGAAGAAATCTTTAAAAACGACAGGGAAAACTACGAGAAGAAATGGGACAACCTCAAACTCTTCATTGAATACGGCATGCTTACCGAAGAAAAATTCAATGAAAGAGCCATGAAATTTGCCCTGCTCAAAAATATTGACAACAAATACTTCACCTACGAAGAATACAAAAACCTCATCGAGGCCGCGCAGACCGACAAAAACAAAGGTCTGGTATATCTCTATGCCACTGACAAGGATCAACAGTATACCTTCATTGAAGCCGCACAAAACAAGGGATACGATGTATTGCTCTTTGACAGCAAACTCGACAGTCATTTTATCAACCACCTGGAAAGCAAGCTGGAAAAATCGCGTTTTGTACGCGTTGACTCAGATGTCATTGACAAACTGATTGTCAAAGAAGACCTTCCCAAAGTAAGCCTCTCCATCGGGGATCAGATGGACCTTCGCCCTGCGGTGAAAGCGGTACTCCCCGAAAAAGACAATTATCTGGTCTCTTTCGAAGCCCTTACCGAAAAGGACGCACCCATGATCATTACCCAATCCGAATACATGCGCCGTATGCGTGAAATGTCTGCCATGAGCGGAGGCCTTAATTTTTACGGATCTATGCCCGACAGTTATAACCTGGTGGTAAATGCCAACCATCCGCTGGTTAAACAGGTACTCGAAGAAAAAGACAGCCTCCTGAAAGAAACACTCGAAGAAAACAAAAAACAGGAAGAACCGCTCAAACAAGCGCTGGAAACCCTCCAATCCGAACTAAAAAACAAAAAAGAAGAGGAAATCTCACAGGAACAAAAAGACCAACGCAATCAATTAGAAGAACAGATTGAAAACCTTCATCAGGAAAGGGAAGCAAAACTCGAATCCTTTGGCAAAAGCAACTCACTGCTCAAACAAATGGCCGACCTTGCCCTGCTGGCCAACAATATGCTCACCGGACAAGCCCTTAACGACTTCATCAAACGAAGCGTTTCATTACTGAAATAATAGAAGGCAACGTACATAGCAGGCACTGCCTGTTACCGATAAAAAAGAGAGGGTCTCAAAGCGAAAACTTTGAGACCCTCTCTTTTTACTCTTTGCTTCTCTTGACCACTCTTGACCACTTTTTTCTTCTCCTTACTTCTCTTTTTGAAACTTTACCAATCTTTTCGCACCTTTCCATTCTCAAAAATATATTGCTCTCCCGTCTGGGAGCAAAAAGCAATTCCATCCCTGTTAAAATCCAACTGCTGCCCGTTTTCACTCATCCAGCCGATCTGGCGCGCGGGATTCCCCACCCATAAAGAATAAGCGGGTATTTCCTTGGTAATCACAGAACCGGCTCCGATAAACGCATATGGGCCGATATCATGCCCGCAAATAATCGTAGCGTTTGCTCCTATCGTGGCTCCGCGTCCCACATGGGTTGACATGAATTCATTCTTCCGGTCGACCCCGCTGCGGGGATTCAATACATTCGTAAAAACACAGGAAGGCCCCAGAAACACCTCATCTTCACAGGTTACCCCGGTATACACAGAAACATTGTTCTGCACCTTTACACGATTGCCAAGCACCACACCTGATGCAATCATCACGTTCTGGCCTAAAATACAGTCCTCACCAATCCGGCTGCCCGACATAATATGACAAAAATGCCAGATCTTAGTTCCCTTCCCGATCACACTTCCCTCATCCACCACAGCGGTGGGATGCACAAAAAAACCGGATTCATTCATCATGATATTCATTTTATTTACAAACATAACCCATTCCGGATGTAAACGTAAATAATTTTCATGCATTAAAAAAGAGACCCCTGCTTTCACAGGAGTCTCCGCACCAAGTTCAAATAAAACAACAACCGTCTTACGAACTAAAAATCATCCATTGCCAAAATCATCAAACATCAGCATCTCCTTGGGTACCCC
>JAQVSH010000325.1 GCA_028700615.1 Bacteroidales bacterium | reverse complement strand
CATAATTCACGGAAAAAATATTTCCTGCATTGTATTGGATAATTACCAAACCCATCTCCTTCTGTTTGAGGCTTGCAATTTCGCAAAAAACCCCGAAATAGCGATATCTTTTATTTATTTTCCTTGTAATTAGTCTTCGAAGACCACCCCCTGTTCATAACGATCCATCGCCCTTGCGCTCATGCCCATACTCGAAAACCCTCCGTCATGGAAGATATTTTGCATCGTGATTTTGCGGGTCAGGTCGGAGAATAAGGTAATACAAAAGTTTGCACACTCTTCAGCGGTCGCATTGCCAAGCGGAGACATCCGTTCGGAAAAGTCAAGAAGGCTTCCCATTCCCTTGATACCACTCCCGGCAGTGGTCATCGTCGGAGACTGAGAGACCGTATTGATACGAACCTTCTTATCCCGACCATAAATATACCCGAAACTACGGGTCACTGATTCCAAAAGGGCCTTGGCATCTGCCATATCCCCATATCCTACCAAAGTTCTCTGAGAGGCCACATAGGTCAATGAAACCACAGATCCCCAGGTATTCAGGACATCCAGATTTCTGGCCACCTGAAGCATTTTATGCAAAGAAAGCGCTGAAATATCAAGCGTTTTGAGAAAATTGGCATAATTGAGCTGATCATAAGGAATTCCCTTCCGAACATTCGGAGACATCCCAATGGAATGCAAGATAAAGTCTATCTTGCCTCCGAATCTTTCCATCGCGGTTTCAAAAACCGCCTGAAGATCGTCCAAATTTGTAGCATCTGCAGGAACAACAATAGAATCGCACTTATCTGCCAGCGTTTGAATATCTCCCATTCGCAATGCAGCCGGGGCATTGGAAAGAATAAACTCAGCTCCTTCTTCATGGGCTTTTTCAGCCACTTTCCAGGCTATAGACTGATCATTGAGGGCACCAAAAATGATTCCTTTTTTTCCTTTTAATAAATTATAAGCCATAATGATTGTTTTAAATTCAACGAGTTAATGATTTAATTTCCTGAGAACAAAGCGTAATTCTCTCCATACCCCAGTCTCTTACAATATAGGTATCTTCAATCCCGATGGCTCCTACTCCGGGAAAAACAAATTTAGGTTCTATCGCAATACTCATTCCTTCTTCCAGAGGCGCATCGGAACGATCTGCCAGCACAGGAAGTTCATTGACCTCAATTCCCACGCCGTGACCCACAAAACGGGCCTGTTGACGATGGCCCATAAAACAAGAGGAAAGTCCTGCTTTTTGGGCCATTTCCAGAGATTTTTGGTACAAAAAAGTACCACTGACTCCGGGTTTGCCTAATTCGGCAAGAGTCCGGTTAATATCCAGTGCCACCTCATAAGCCCTCAATGCCTCCTTCGGCAAAGTTCCGACAGAGAATAAGCGGGACATATCACTCATATATCCCGTGAAATTTCCACATACGTCGACCATCACCGATTGCCCCGGGGCAATCGGAACCCCGCTCTGCCCCACCGGAATAGAAGGATGCATCCCCTTACCCCCCAGGGCAAAGTCATAGGGAGATGGCGCATCCGCATTGTCTCCGGCCAACACCACTCCGAAATGGATCTCCATACTGGAACCGAAAATCCGAAACAGCCCCAGATTTCCCATCTTCCGCAATCTGTATTCTATTTCTACAGATAGATCCACATCGGACATTCCCGGCCGGTAAAGATCGGGAATCCTCTCATATCCCAATGTGTGCAACCGTGCCGACTCCTTCAACTGATCCTGTTCCCAGGGCGTTTTTACCGCCCTGACACTTCGCAGCAGAGAGGTTGCAGTCTCAAGACGGGATCCTTCAAACAGAGAGGCCCAGCGCATCCATTCCGCATAGGAAATTTCTCCTTCGATCAATAATCGCCCGGGATTGGGCTCACCCAGGTCTTTCAGTAAACCGGGGATCTCCTTCGGATTACTGATATAGTATACTCCCGAACCTTTTAATCCGACAGGCCTTTTTACGAAACATAAAGGTTTGCCTTCCGCCGGAAGATAAAACCAGCCGCGATAGACCTGACCGGAAACATAATAAAGAGAAACATTCGAAGAGAGCAGTAAAGCATCCGCACCGACAGCTATCAGTGCTTGCTGAAGCTTTTTGTGACGTAAATAAATATCTCCGGCCAACCCGGGATCAATAAGATATGACATAAAGTGAGGGTTCTATACAATACAAAATCAAGGTTTCAGAAGCGGTAAAATTCTTTGTTCAAAGATTTCTTTTGAAATAATGCGGTAATGTGGATCGTAAGCGGCTATAAAGGCATCAGAATGATGCACTACATTCTCTCCTTTGAGCAGCATCTGGGTGATTGCTTGTTCATCTTCTTCAAAATGAGATAGATTCAGATTCATTGAACGAATAATCCGGAGAATATTTGTCCATTCACCCATCCATTTGTCTTGCGAAGGAGGCACAATATTCTTTACACTTTCGCTAAAAGCCTGGGCATACAATGTAAACGGGACAAGATTTTGTCGTATCACGGACAGATTCACACGATAGAAGTTCCCATCAGATCCCGTGGGTTCGTAATAAGGCCCCGGAAGAGAATCGGATGCAGCCAGTTCCTCTTTCACATAGGCATAAGCAGCAGAAGTATCCACCATCATATGCCCCGGACCAAAACGATCCTGAAAGAAATTTTTATATAAATCCTGTAAAGTAGAAGCCGGATATTGAGCCAGCTGAGCCCTGACCGCATCTTTAATCTTTTGATCCGAAGAATCAGAGGGCGCCGAACATGAAAACATCAAAACAGAAATCAGAAAACCAAAGGCAGCTACACGCATCATAGATAAAAATTCACTAGTGTCCCATTAAAATTGGGACGTTATTAAAAATTAAACAAATTTGGCTCATTAAGCCTAAAACGTTCTTTGTCATTTTGAAATTTAGTTCTATCGAAGAGATCTCGAAGAGGAGTTTTATC
>JAQVSH010000324.1 GCA_028700615.1 Bacteroidales bacterium | reverse complement strand
GGTGGAACCATGGATCTGGTCAAGACCGTAAAGACAGGGGATTCCTATGGCCTCAAGCGATTTGTCCTGAACAATCTTGATGAGCCGGTTCCATTCTTCCGAGGTTTGGGCCGTTGTGAACGGAGTGTTCAGGATGGATCCTACTTTATATTTCACAAAAACCGAGTCCATTTTGGCCGGATCGAACTGAAATCCTCTGGAAGCGGAAATCTTCTGATAGAGTTTATAATATTCAAATCCCATTTCCATCCGTTTTTCAGGATCAGCCATCTTAGCGGCGTCAAACTCGTTTTCCAGCCCGTGTTCCTTCAACAGGGCAGCCAATTGTTCTTCCGGCATCATAACGAGTTTCATCATTTCCCCTCTCATGTCCATGCCCAGCAGATTGATTTCCAGCTGGGTCATCTGACCTACTTTTTCTACCAGTGTCATTTTGGATATGATTTTGTCAATCTTTTTTTCTATGGCCTGATCGCGGGGAATAACCGGATTAATTTGGGCATGTGCCAGGTTCCCAGTCAGTAAGCCAAGGAAAATGACTGTGATCTTAAGATCGGCGAAGTGTTGTTTCATTATTATTTGTATGATTTGTTAAAGTTCCAAATATAACTGTTTTAGCGGACAGGCAGATGACCTGCCGCCTGTAGTATTTTATTTCTTAACAGGGGTTCGTACCGGGGATGATTCTCCAGAAAAATACTTACGGTATCTGCGGCGGACAGTGAACTGTGTCCTCCCAGGCAGGAAGAAATCCAGGAGGTGGGGAAAAAGATATCCCCGGTTTGCTGTACTTCCTGTAATACATCCAATGCGGGCATTATGTAACCAAGCGATTCGTCCTGACGCAAAAAATGGTTCAGGTATGCCATGGCCGTATTCACCCATGGTTCCACGCTGCGGTTTTCTACACAAAGAAGTGATTGAAAAAATGAGTCTCTGACAGCCTTGTCGGGATCTGTTGCCTGTACAATGAATTCAAATGCTTTCCTGCGATCCGGATTGGTAATGCGTGAAAGCTGTTTTTCTTTAATGTAGCCGGCTTTTTCCGGTAGACGGATCATGATCTCATAAGCCAGATTGGTCATTTCGGGCTCACCTGCGGGCAAATCTTCAAAGGATGCTCCCTTATCCCATTGTTCATACAGCAGGGAAGTTATTTCCGGCAATGTGAAAATTTTACTAAGCGTTCTATAAGCCAGCAGACGGTATTCCATGTTCAGGGATAGGTCCGAGGCTATCCGTAATAAAAAGCGTTCTGCCTCTCCGTCCCGGTTTTGTATGTTGTGAATATAAGCATTTGAAAGATACGACAGTGCAGATTGACGAATAAGGTTGTCCGTCTCGGATGGCAGAAAGGCCATAAGGGCATCAATAAATGATTTTCCCGAAATTTCTCCCGCGAGCATGTTTTCATATAATGTCATCAGGAGGGACATTCTTTCCACCGGATCTTTTATTTCTGACAAATGGGTAAGCATACGTGTCCTGCTTATACTGTCCGGCAGAAAAACACCGTAGGCGTTGCCGTCAGTATTGGGAAGTATGTATTGTGTGCCCGGCGGCAGCGGTATTTTAGTAACACACCGGTCAACGTCCGCAGAAATATATTTTCCCTGATCACCTCCCCCCGCAAATAAAGTAACCGTCTGCGGCCATACAATGTCTCTGTCAAACGGATCGGTCTGGGTAACAAGGATCGAATCCCCGCAAATTGAAGTCTTGATATACGGGATTCCTTTTGTTGATATCCACACATCACTCCAGTCTTTGAGGTTTTCGGGCGTTTCGTTGTCCAGCACATCTGTCAGCTGTTCCCATGTGGCATTGCCATAGGCGAATTGGTTCAGATAGTTCCGTATTCCTCTTTTAAAAGCCTCTTCTCCCATGCGATCCACCAGCATGGTCATCACAATGGGAGCCTTGTCGTATATGATGTTGCCGTAAATGAGACCAGCCTTTGACAGATTGTCGAGCGATTGCCTGATAGCGTGAGTGCCTTTAGTTCTGTCTACCGAATAGGCTGTTGCATAAAACTCACGCAGGTCGTTCAGCTTATGGTTCACTTCGGGAAACAGGGGCCTGATCATTTGAGCCGCAAAATAATTGGCAAAGACTTCTTTGGTCCATACGTCATCGAACCATTCCATGGTGACATAATCTCCAAACCACATATGGGCGGTCTCATGCGCTATAAGGGACATTCGGCTCAGTAATTCTTCGGTAGTGGGGTGTTCTCCCAGAAACATCCGTTTATCGTTATAAAGGGTTGCTCCGGTGTGTTCCATACCTCCGTACTGAAATCCCGGCAGTATAATAAAGTCGTACTTGGCAAAGGGATAGGGAATTGCGGTATATTCTTCCATCCAGTTGATAGAAGCAAAAACCTGGTCGAACAGTATACCGGTCTGTGCTATTCTGTCCGGGTCCGTTTCCCTGTGATACAGCGATATGGAACGTCCGTCACGACATTCGGTTATTTTTTGAAATTCTCCCGCTACGAATGAAAACAGATAGGTGCTAAGGGGCTCGGTTGTATGGAAGGCTATTTTTTTTCTTCCGTTTTCCGTCTGTTCCTCTTTTACGTTAGTGTTTGAAACAGCCTCCCAATCTGCCGGAACTTCGAGGCTTAATGTGAAGGCAGCTTTCAGATTGGGTTGGTCAAAGCAGGGAAAAAGCGTGTGTGCGCGATCCGGTACGAGAAGGGTATACAGAAAGGTTTCGTTTCTGTTAAGTGATTGTTCTCCGGCACAAAATGAAATTTCAATGGTATTGTCGTTTTTTTTGAAACATTTTCTTTCAATAACAATATGGTCCTCTACGATATTGAACCCGGCATTCCGGCCGTTAACCAGAAGAGAACGGATGGCAGACCGGTCCCGGCTGAAATCAAGAATTATGCTTTGCGGCCGATGTAAGCAGAAGGTGAAAGTCAGATTGGCATCAACGGGAGAAT
>JAQVSH010000323.1 GCA_028700615.1 Bacteroidales bacterium | reverse complement strand
AACACTGACAACGCCATGTTATCCACCCTTCGGGGAGGTCTTTCTCTGGGAGTTTCGGGCTTTTCTTTCTGGAGCCATGACATCGGAGGATTTGTTCTCAAAAGTCCGGAAGAATTGTATCGTCGCTGGCTACCCTTCGGCATGTTAACCTCACACACCCGTACCCACGGAACACCTCCCAAGGAACCTTGGCTGATCAGCGAATCTTTTACAAATGCATTTCGTCAGAGTACAGAAATGAAATACAAGCTGATGCCTTATATTTATGCACAAGCCAAAGAATGCAGCGAAAAAGGGCTACCCATGATGAGGGCTTTGTTTGTTGAGTTTCCTGAAGATCCGGGAGCCTGGATGATTGAAGACGAGTATATGTTCGGTTCAGATATGTTGGTAGCGCCTCTGTTTAAAGAAGGATCTACAGGCCGTCAGATATACCTTCCCAAAGGAAACTGGGTGGACTACCAGACTGGAAAAGAATACGGAAATGGATGGCATGAAGTAGCTGCCGGAGAAATTCCCGCTATTATTATGGTACGTTCCGGAAGCATGATTCCCCATATCGCGCTGGCACAATCAACAGACAGAATGGACTGGTCAAAACTTGAACTATTAGTATACGGCAAAAAGGCTTCCGAAGCGAAAGGGCTTGTTTGCCTGCCCTCAGACAATAAACTTACCGAAGTTACACTGACTAAAAAGGGATCAGGATTTCAGGTGTCCCGGGGAAAAATCAATGGCGTCAGCTATCAGGTATCTCTGAAAAAATAAAAAATGAGATTTTTTAAAAATTTCTCGTAACTTTGGGCTCAGAATCAAACTATTCACAGAAATATACTACACAAAAGGGGATGATGAAGGTCATCCTCTTTTTTTTTAACACATCTCCCCAAAAAGTAAGGTATTCTCCTACATAAGATTAAAAAAAAATCTACGAAATTTAACGGTTAATTCATTGACTATCTAACGGCAGAATAAAACTGCCAAGGTATTTCAACCCATATAATGATGCTGATGGAAAATGTTCATCCTAAGATTCTGGCAATTGATCCTATCAATCACAATCTTTTAGCTCTTGAAACCATATTATCAAAGGCTTTTCCAAACGCACAACTTATTATGGCTCAGAACGAAGATGAAGGGCTTCGGCTCTGCCATTCCGAAAATCCCGATGTTGTTTTGCTTAATATTTCCATGGCCAAAATGGATGGATTTGAGATCTGTTCTAAAATAAAATCAGAGAACGCTGTTAAGCATATTCCGGTCCTTATGATTACAGCAGCCGGGACCGATAAAGAGAGCCGGATTAAAGCGCTGGAGGCAGGAGCGGATGCTTTTCTGCCCCAACCGATTGATGAGCCCGGATTATTTGCTCAAATTAAAGCGATGATCCGCATCAAAGAATCGGAAGACAAAAAAATGAATGAAAAAGAATGGTTTGAAAAACAGATTCAGGAACGGACCGAAGATCTAAAAAAAGAATTGAACGAAAGAATAGAAGCCGAGAAAAAAATAAAGTGGCTTACCATGGCTACTGATCAATGTCCGGTGGGCATTATGCTGATTGACCCTGAAGGTTGCATTGAATATGTCAATTCCAGATTAATGGATATGACCGGATATGAAAGGTCGGAGCTTATCGGAAAAAATCTCGAAGACATTTATTTCAGACATAAAGGCTCTGCTTTTCTTCAAAAAATCATGAATACAGTCCTTTCTGGACAAGAATGGAGTGGCGAATTACAAAACAAAAATAAAAACGGAACTCCATACTGGGAAAGACTCATTGTTTCTCCGATTCTGAATGAAAAAGGAAAAATTGTTCATTATCTGGGAATTAAAGTAGATATCACAGAAAAAAAGAAAATTCTGACCGAACTGATCATTGCCAGAAAAAAAGCCGAGGAAGGAGACCGCCTGAAAACTTCGTTTCTGAACAGCATGTCTCATGAAGTCCGGACCCCCCTGAGTGCTATTCTGGGATTTACTTCCCTGTTAATGGAACCGGAACTTTCTCCGGAAGACAGGATAGCTTACTGCGGATTTCTCAACCGGAGCAGCAACCAGCTGCTTTGCATTATGGATAATATTATTCAGATTGCCACCATTGAAGCCGGACAGGAAAAGCTCAGAACATCAGAAATCGATCTTCATCAGATTTTTGCTGATTTATACCATCAGTTTAAGGAAAAAGAAAAACCAGGAGAACTTAAAATTAATTATGAACTGCATCTTTCTGAACATGATTTAAAAATCATTGCAGACGGCACTAAACTTATACAGATTCTTACTA
Organism: Bacteroidales bacterium; assembly: GCA_028700615.1. Lineage (GTDB taxonomy): Bacteria > Bacteroidota > Bacteroidia > Bacteroidales > UBA4181 > JAQVSH01. The sequence goes on along the minus strand of JAQVSH010000323.1, from coordinate 665 downwards.
ATCTGATAAGCAACGCCTTTAAATTTACTGAAACCGGGAAAGTAGAATTCTGTTGTGAACTGAAAGAAGGAAATCTTCATTTTTGGGTAAAAGATACAGGCCCGGGAATTCTCAAAGAATATCAGAAAATTATCTTTGAACGTTTCAGGCAATTCAGTCCGGACAATACAAAATTTTACGGCGGGAACGGACTGGGATTAGCAATTTCCAAGGCATATGTAGAATTAATGGAAGGGAAAATCTGGGTTGAGTCAGAACCGGGCAAAGGCTCTGTTTTTCATTTTACAATTCCACACCACCCCATATTGCCGGCAAAGAAAAATCCGGATGAAACATTCAACCCGGAGCAGAATATTGCGATGTCCGAAACCATTCTGATGGCTGAAGATGAATGGGCCAATTTCTATATTGTAGAAAGAATGCTCAAAAAATCCAACTACCTGGTAATCCATGTGGATAATGGGAAAAAGGCGGTGGAAGAATGCCGAAAAAACCGGAATATTGATCTCGTTTTGATGGATCTCAAGATGCCCATTATGGACGGTTATGAGGCAACCCGGATCCTGAAAGAGGAATTTCCTTCACTTCCGATTATAGCTCTTTCAGCCTATGCGCTCAATGAAAACAAGAAAAAAGCCCTGGAAGCCGGATGTGTGGACTTTATT
>JAQVSH010000322.1 GCA_028700615.1 Bacteroidales bacterium | reverse complement strand
CAATGATAATCAATACCAGGGCGGTTCCATAGGCCATTCCTCTGGAGGCTTCAATGTCGGTTCCGCTGGTGGTCAGCACATAGAGATGATAGGGGAGGGCCATGACCTGGTCAAAGAGACCGGAAGGGAGTTTCGGAAGAAAATAAGCGGCTACCGTGAAAAGAATCGGGGCGGTTTCTCCGGATACTCTGCCGATTGCAAGGATCAGTCCGGTAATAATGTTTGGGAAGGCCATGGGAAGCGTGATTTTCCACACTGTCTGAAGCTTGGTCGCTCCCAGAGCTAAACTGCCGTGACGGAAGGTGTCAGGAATGGATTTCAGGGCTTCTTCGGTAGTCCTTATCACCAGAGGAAGTACCAATAAGCCCAGGGTAAGAGATCCGGCAAGGATGGAATCTCCAAATCCCAACGTATTGACAAAAAGAGCCATTCCGAAAAGCCCGAAAACAATCGAAGGGATACTGCTCAGGTTATTGGTCATGATCCGGATAAATTTGACCACCCAATTGTTGCTGGCATATTCGCTGATATAAATGCCCGACATCACGCCGACCGGAAAGGCAAAAACCATGCTGCCGGCTACCAGACAGAGCGTGCCTATGATAGCAGGAAATATTCCCCCTCCCTTCATTCCGTCATCGGGATATCCGGTAAGAAACTCCCAGTTGATCACCCCTATTCCTTTAACCACAATAAATCCCAGAATAAAAATCAATATCATGACCACCAGAGAACTCAGCAGCCTGAAAATCCAGAAGGCCACGAACTGGGAAGCTCTTTTCCCGTTCTGATTTTGACGAATAAGGCCGGAATTTTTCATAGGGTGCTGTTTTTGTGTTGCTTTGAAAGAATAAATTCAACGGAGATACTGATGATCAGGGTAATGAGAAAAAGAATGGCACCCAGTGCAAACAATGCCTGATAATGAGTGCCTCCGTTAGGAGCCTCTCCCAGTTCTGCCGCGATAGTGGCAGGAATAGTCCGCACCGGATTGAGTAGTGAATGAGGAATAACAGCGGCATTCCCCGTAACCATCAACACCGCCATGGTTTCTCCGATAGCCCTGCCGATCCCCAACACCGCTGCGGCCATAATGCCGGAAAGAGAATAGGGAATAATCACCCGGTACACGGTTTGCCAATGCGTAGCTCCCAGTGCCAGACTGGCCTCCTTCATAGCCCTCGGGGTGGATCTCAGGGCATCCTCCGCTACTGTAATGATGGTAGGAAGCGCCATAATGGCCAGAATCAGCGCGCCAGCCAGCCCGCTTTCCCCCACAGGAAGATTAAAGGTTTTTTGAATAAAGGGAACCAATACCACCAGTCCGAAAAATCCAAATACGACAGAGGGGATTCCGGCCAACAATTCAATAATGGGTTTGAGAATATTTCTCATTCTGAGGCTTGCAATCTCAGCCAGATAAATGGCCACCGCAATCCCAAACGGAAGGGAAAATAAAATAGCTGCGAGACTGACCCAAAGCGTTCCCAGGATCAGTGGCAGGATTCCGAATTGAGGAGCCGGTTGCGCGGTAGGATACCATTCCTTTCCTCCAAAAAAGTCTTTGGGATGAATCTTTTCCTTTTTTATGATTTTTCCGGCAAAATCCGCCTCAATATATTGTTCGGGAAGAAAAGCAATAATCCCCGGAATGCTGTCAACGACCCTACTTAATGCAGAAGGAAGATATTCCATGTTTTCACCGAGGGATTCTTCCGAAACATATTGAGTAATATCTCCCAACCGGAATACGACGATGTCTTCTGCTTTTCCTCCGACCTCACTCCATGAGGTGATTTTCGCGTCAAAAATATCTTTAATCTCTCCGGGCGCAAGTTTGTCAACAAGATTGGAGGGGTGAAGAGCCAGAATATATCCTTCTTCGACCACCGGACTTTTGAACAATCCCATGCTTTCTCTGAACAGGAACAGGACAATCAGCAGAATAGCAATACTGGTAAGGCTTCCGCTGATCAACAGGCATCCTTCAATCAGTTTTTCAAAATATCGTCTCAATCCTCGCATGTCAGAAGAAATCAGGGATCAATTATTTACCTAAGGTAATGTATCCAATTTCATTTACAATGGATTGTCCTTCAGAGGATAGTACATAATTGAGAAATGGTTTTGCTTTAGACTCAATTTTCCTGGTATAATAAAAATACAGTGGTCTTACGATAGGGTAGGTTCCGTTTTTAGCGGCTTCCACAGAAGGAGACACATAGGTTTTTCCTCCGTCATAAGAAACCTGAATCGGTTTTACACTGGCATGAGTGTAGGCCAGTCCTACATATCCGATGGCTCCTTTGGTCTGACCTACCGACTGAATAATGGCTCCGGTAGCGGGCATGCTCAGGATCGAGGACATATAGTTTTTGTTCTTCAGAACACTTTCCTTAAAGAACTCAAAGGTTCCCGAACTGCTTTCTCTGGAATAGACCACCATCTTGAGATCATCGCCGCCCACTTCCTTCCAGTTGGTAATCTTTCCGGTGAATATTCCTTCCAGTTGTTCCCGGGTAAGCTTACTGACTTTATTGGAAGGGTTGACTACTACGGATAAGGCATCATAAGCAATAATCAATTCGGTATAAGTGACCCCTGCCTCCTGCAATTTGACTTTCTCATCAAATTTGATCTTTCTGGAAGACATGGCAATATCGGTACTACCATCGATTAAAGCGGCAATACCCACCCCGCTGCCGCCGCCCACCACCGAGACAGAAGCTCCAGGGTTCTTTTTCATAAAACTTTCGGCTTCTTTTTGTGCCAGCGGAAGAACGGTGTCGCTTCCTTTTAATTTTTGTCCAAAAGAGGGCTGTACAAAAGCGCCCAAAACCAGCAAACTGAAAATAATCTTTTTCATAAGGGTATGATTTAATGTTTCATTGTTATCAAAACGGTCTAAAACTTATATTGTACTCGGATTGTAAATACGTTGTCTTTTCTCTGGTGGTCA
>JAQVSH010000321.1 GCA_028700615.1 Bacteroidales bacterium | reverse complement strand
GACAGATAAAACTCCTCTTCGAGATCTCTTCGATAGAACTAAATTTCAAAATGACAAAGAACGTTTTAGGCTTAATGAGCCAAATTTGTTTAATTTTTAATAACGTCCCAATTTTAACGGGACACTAATGTCGTAATACACAACATCATCATATTCGGCATTATCTGCATCGATGATATTATGAATAACATACAGTCGGTTGTTTTTTTCATCAATGCAAAATCCGGCTGGTATGTTACCGGTTACTACATAAGACTTTATCAGATTTCCATTCCAATCCATCTTCATGAAGATGGTTTTATCTGTAATTTTTTGATTTTCACCTACGAATTCATTTCTCCTTATATAACAATAATCTTCTGTTGGGTAAATGTCACACATACCAAAAAAGCCTCTTCGAACGTCCAGCATCCCGTATTGATTTACTCGAGAAATGGGTTGTTTGGAAAAACAAATTGTTTTTTCGCGTTCCCCGTAGGTATTGTATACCTGAATCAGATCCATAAAGCACATACCTGCAACGATTTTCCCTTTTTTCTCATTTAATGCGAGATGAGGTGCATATAAAAGACCTTTGGAATTTTCATGAAGGCCATTAATATCAGGATAATAGTCAATGAGCTGCATCTTGTCAGAGCTGTAATGATATATAAAAAACATTTTTCCTCTACTCCCTGATTTTCTTCCAACCAATAAGTCCCCGGAAAAGTTAATATAAGAACTCGCATAAATCTCTTTGGGAGAGTCCACCTCCTTCAATTTAAATCGATTTTCATTGAGTCCCAAAGGAAGTCCCAACAACCTGCCTCGGTTTACATCATAAAAATACAGTGAATCTTTGTCAAGAGCCTCCTGTTTATTGGTAACAAAATTAATATTATGAACTTCTCCGGGACCCTCTCCGACGATTCCAAAATATCTGATCATTTTATGGTTATCCATGTTATATACAGCCCCACAAGTGTCATCCTGAGAAAATACTATAATGGCCAATGAATCTTTAACCGCAATATCCATTGGTCTTTTATTATCTAACCTTAGAACCAGACCAGGATTAGATAAGGGTATGGAATTGGATAAATCTACATAGGTATAGTTGGGTTTTTTTGAACATGAAAATATAAGTGTGCCTATCAAAAATGTGAGTAATATTTTCTTCTTCATTTTGTGCGTTTTATAAGGGAGAGTGTTTTTGCACCCTCCCAGGGTTGATTAAAATGTTTTTGAAAAAACATTTAGCCATTATTACAAACATACTTTTTGGGCATGAATTATTGGAACAGTAACCTTTTCTTCTTCGCATGAATAATTTCCATCTCTGCATACTATCTCTAGTGTCCCCCCATATTGATTAGGCTCTGCTATAGGATAACACAGCCGACCATAAAATTCACCTTGTGTTAATGCTTCCACATTGGACAGCAAGAGATCATTGGCAAGATTGGAGTTTGTGTAGGCATTGACTCCTACATACAAGGATATAGCAAAAATAAGACTGGATGCGGTGAATATAATTTTTTTCATTTTGAGTAGTTGTAAGTTGTTATTCAATCAATTACATACTATTGCGGGCTTCATTTATCCATCAAGATCCCGCAGGAAGAGGATATTATCAGACCTTATCAGCACATCCATCGAAATAATGATTCCATAACCTATGGTCTGATCATTAAGGTTAAACATCTGAAAGAGTGTGTTTTGATGCTTCAAATCTTCTTTTTTAGCAGAACTTTTCCACTAAAAACGTAATGCTTTTTATCAGTTTTTTCTTATCATTGGCATACACCTCCTTCTTGGAGGAGAAGCGGGGATAGAAGTTGCCTTTGTGAATTTTTGAGGATTACGTGGCAACTCTATCCCTTTTCTCCATTTAATGAGTAAATAATTTTCCGGATAGTAATTTATCTCTCATGATCCGGTTTTCACGAGCATTGAGTTTAGTTTTGATGGTACACGTTGTTTCATTAGGAATTATCATCTCACGAAGAATTACAATCTCATTTTACGGTTGACTTTCAATGGTTTCTTTGTAGAGATTCCATAAAGTGGTGTTGGAAACGGGATTTCCTACAAGAACTATTTTATTCTCGGAATTGATCAGAAAAGTTTGATAGAGCGGATCAGAAGATAGATGGTTCTGCCTGATAAAATCGGTGTTCTTGTCATAGAATACGGCAAGACCCCATTCATTAAACTTTAAAAGAGACACTAATCCCGATTCCTCTTTGGGTTGGAGGATAAAGACAAAATCGACAGGTTTATTCCAGGCTTTGGCTTCATCCATTTTGAGTCTCCATCCATAGAAATTCAACCGACAGTCGGTACAACCTGAAGAATCTGCGTAGGTGACAATTTTATAACCCGGTTTTTTCAATACATCCACGATAGTATCACGCCCTAATATCTTTGCCTGTAAGGCATTGGGAAAGACAATTTCCTTGTTCATCATTTGGGAGAGGGCTTCCGTGATCTGTTTCTTCTGACGGTTACAGGAAACCATAAACAATCCAAAGATCAGGAAGCAAATAAGAAAATGCCATGTGATTTTTTGCATGGAAAGATGTGGTTAGTTTCTGAATCACTGAACTAAGCGTTCAGCAGGGCATGAAAGTAAAAGATGCCTTCTTGCTTTTCAACCACATCAAAAAAACTTTCCCCGCAGGCAAAAAGTGTTTCTCTTGAGTAAAAATAACATAATGTTTTATAAAAACAAAACAAATGATATATTTTACGAATTGATAATCAGTTATATATAAAGTAAAACGGGATACAATGACTTGTAACCCGGCTCTAAATTTCTATGTGTGATGCACAATTAACTTGTCATAATGTTTGGAATCCGGAGGGATCAGGCAAAAGGATTTGTTCGCAAGGGGCGAAACAGCGAAACGAAGCTCCTGAGCTTAGAAAACGAGAGCTGTTCGACGATGTTAGGCAGTGCGCAGCACTGACTAAAAAGAGG
>JAQVSH010000320.1 GCA_028700615.1 Bacteroidales bacterium | reverse complement strand
ACAGGGCGATTATGTTGCCACGCTGGACAAGACCTCCGCACTCAACAGCTTAAGAGAAATGGAAGACGCCATAACCGAAGCTGAATCTGCTCTTTTACAGGTAAAGCTGGATACCGCGATCAGCCTTCGCGGACTTCGGGATCAGATTAAAAATCTGGAATTTGAGGCAGAGGAATCCAAAATCACACTGGAACAGTCCAAGTATGAATCTCCTTCCACTCAGCGTCAGGCTCAAATTGCAGTTGAAAAATCAGAACGGGCGCTTTCAGTTGCCATTAATAATTATAGCCTTGAAAAACAAAAGTATGCGGCAAAAATGGTCACTGAAGAGCTGGATCTTGAACAACAACTCAGGAGAAGAGATGAGATGACTGCTGTCATGGATAAATTTACGATTACCGCTCCGCAGAAAGGGATGGTTATTTATTATAAAGACCGTGGGGGACAGAAACGTAAAGCGGGTTCTTCCATCAGTCCTTTCGATCTGACAGTTGCTACTCTGCCCGATCTGACCGTCATGAATTCCCTGACCTATGTCAATGAAATTGATGTCAGCAGAGTAAAAGCCGGACAAAAAGTAAGAGTGGGGGTAGACGCTTTTCCTAATAAAAGCTATACAGGAGTAGTCTCTTCTGTGGCCAATATCGGAGAACAGCTATCCAATACGGATTCCAAAGTTTTTGAAACCGTAGTACAGGTCAATGAATACGATCCCATCCTCAGGCCCTCCATGACTACAAGCAATAAAATTGTGATCAACACCTTGCCCGATGTTCTTTATCTGCCGCTGGAGGCCATTTTCGGAATGGATAGTATTCCCGTGGTTTATAAAGCCAATGGGACCAAGCAGGTGGTGCTTCTTGGAGAAACCAATGAGAATCAGGTAGTGGTTGAAAAAGGTCTGGAAAAAGGAGAGAAGGTTTATCTCTCAGCTCCTGAAAACGCAGAAAAAATGAAACTCCGTGGAGAAGAATTAATCCCAACCATTCAGGAACGGGCCCGTGAAAAAGCCCTCAAAGACGCTGTAACTCCGGCTCAAACCAGTCCAGCAGGAAGACCTCAGGGCTTTCCCGGAGGCGCTATGCCTGCCGGAATGACTCCCGGTCAAATGCCCGCAGGAATGACCCCTCCTGCCGGTGCAGCAGGTCAGGGAAGAATGGGTGCCGGAAGAACCGGCGGCCGCAGACCTGCCGGTCAGAACGGACAGCCTGCAAACGCTTCCCAAACCGCCCAACCTGCTACTGCTCCTCAAACAGCTCAGCCTGAAACAACACAACAATAACTATGATACAATTCATTAACCGGTATCTCCATGATATGGAGATCGCGTTTGAGTCTATTCTGGCCAATAAATTACGGTCAATGCTTACTGCCCTTGGAATTATCTTCGGGGTTGCCGCTGTGATCAGTATGATGGCCATCGGCAACGGGGCTCAGCAGGAAATTCTGGATCAGATTAAAATGGTCGGGGTAAATAATATCATCATCACTCCCATCATTCCGGAGGAAGAATCCGAATCTGCCAGCACAGCGAATACTCCTACTCAATCGAAGAAATTCTCCCGCGGACTCACCATGCTTGATGCCGAAAGCATTCGGGATAATGTTCCGACAGTAAAAGTGATCAGTCCTGAGATATCTATGACTGCTTCTGTAGTTCAGGGAGGTACCCAGATGAAATCAAAGGTTGTCGGAGTCTCCAAGGAATATTTCCAATTGTTTAATATGCCGATAGAAGACGGCTATTATTTTAATGACCTTCAGGAAGAAGACGGCAGTGCAGTTTGTGTCATCGGTGCAAATATTCGGGCCCGGTTCTTTCCGCAAAGCGATCCTATTAACCAGTATATAAAATTTGGAGCCATCTGGCTTAAAGTTATCGGAGTCTTGGAAAGAAACCAGATCAATGTTTCTGCATCCACCAATACCGGGGTCAATGTAACCAACGACAATATATACATTCCGGTTAAGACCTACCTGATGCGTTTTAATAACCGGGCCGTTGCCCAAACCAAAAGATCGGAAGCCACCATGATAATGGGGGGCCGCGGAGGCGGAGGCGGAATGATGATCATCGCTTCCGGATCAGAAAGCACCAGCGCCACTTCCAATGTCAATACCAATCAGTTGGATAAGATTGTGGTACAGGTAAAAGAAACTCAGGATCTCACGGCATCGGTAGAAATTATCAGCCGTATGCTGGAACGCCGGCACAATCAAACGATGGATTTTGAGATTACCGTACCGGAATTACTGCTTAAACAACAACAAAGAACCAGAGAGGTTTTTAATATTGTATTGGGTGCGATTGCCGGAATTTCCTTGTTGGTCGGGGGAATCGGGATTATGAACATTATGTTCGCTACCGTAATGGAAAGGATCAAGGAGATAGGGACGAGGATGGCTATCGGAGCGAAAAAGATGGATATTGTAATGCAATTTCTTTCTGAAGCAATATTTATCAGTGTTACAGGAGGATTGGCCGGAATTATTTTGGGTGTGGTAGCAGCCAAGCTTATCACGCACTTCACTGGAATTCTGACGATTATGTCCATATCTTCCATTTTTGTATCCTTCTTTGTTTCTGCCTCGATTGGCATTATATTTGGCTATTCACCCGCCAAAAGAGCCTCAGAGCGTGATCCTATCGAATCATTGCGTTACGAATAATAATATTTATCTTTTCAAGTATTTAATATGAATATGACAAGAAAGATCGGTTATTGCATAGCATTTTTCCTGATTTCCTGTATGAGTATTTCAGCACAGGATTCAACACAGGTCACTTTAATGAAAAAACTGACCCTTGACCAGGTAGTGCAGTTGGCAAGGGAGCAATCTCTCGCCGCCATTTTGGCCAAACACCGTTTCCGTTCCAGTTACTGGAGCAACAGATCTTTTAAGGCCAATTACCTGCCTTCCCTGAACTTTACCAGTCAAGCCATGCCTACGGTTACCAAGGCATATGACAAAGTGGTAG
>JAQVSH010000033.1 GCA_028700615.1 Bacteroidales bacterium | reverse complement strand
GATCTCGGCAAAATATTTGATGCATTTACCGATCCCGAACAAAGATACCGTCAACGCTATGTGGATCTGATCGTAAATCCGCAGGTAAAGGAGACTTTTAAGAAAAGGACTCTTTTGATCAATACCATGCGGGAATTTCTCAATGAAAAAGGATATCTGGAGGTGGAAACTCCGATTTTACAACCACTATACGGCGGCGCTGCGGCACGGCCTTTCAAGACTCACCACAATACCCTGGATACCACCCTGTATCTTCGTATTGCCAATGAACTCTATTTAAAAAGATTAATTGTCGGAGGGTTTGACGGAGTCTATGAATTTTCGAAAGATTTTCGGAACGAAGGCATGGATCGTTTCCATAATCCGGAGTTCACGCAGATGGAATTGTATGTAGCGTATAAGGATTACCGCTGGATGATGGATACCGTAGAAGAAATGGTGGAGAAAATCGCCCTGACTCTTCACGGAACCACTAAAGTAACCCTGGGAGAACATGAAATAGACTTTAAGCGTCCCTGGACCCGGTTTACCATGTTTGAAGCCATTGAACATTTTACCGGAATCAATATTTCTCAGATGGATGAAGCGACCCTGAGAAACACGGCGAAAGAACTGGGAGTGGAAGTCAACCCCACCATGGGCAAAGGAAAACTGATTGATGAGATTTTCGGTGAATGTTGTGAGGGAAAACTGATCCAGCCTGCCTTTATTACAGATTATCCTGTAGAAATGTCCCCCCTGGCAAAAAAACACCGGAGTAAAGAAGGTCTGGTGGAAAGATTTGAAGCCATATGCAACGGAAAAGAAATTTGTAATGCTTATTCTGAGCTCAACGACCCTGTAGATCAAAGGAATCGCTTTGAAGAGCAACTCCTGCTGGCAAAACGTGGAGATGAGGAAGCCATGATGCTGGATGAGGACTTTCTGAGGGCCCTGGAATTTGGAATGCCTCCGACAGCAGGTCTCGGAATCGGGATAGACCGTCTGGCCATGATTATGACCAATGCGGCCTCTATTCAGGATGTATTGCTTTTCCCGCAAATGAAACCCGAGAAAAAAGATATCCGGGATGAAGAGTCAGCCTATACTGCACTCGGGATTCCTCAGGAATGGGTTGCTCCTATTCAAAAAATGGGATACCTTACGGTGGAAGAATTAAAAAAAGAGGCCCCGGGTAAGCTTTTTAATGATCTTTGCGGCATGAATAAAAAACACAAACTTGGATTAACAAACCCCTCTGCAGAAGCAGTAAAAAACTGGATTGCATCCTGATGAGTGAAGACGCCAATATAGCATTAATCGGGGGAGGCAGTTGGGCAACAGCTCTGGCCAAGATCATTCTGGACAATGGAAGGCCCCTGAATTGGTATATCCTGAATCCGGATACCATGAATGCTATTCAGAAAACCGGAAGAAATCCCCGTTACTTAAGCTCTGTAGTGTTTAATACTTCCAAAATTCAGTTCTTTTCAGACATCAATGCAGTGGTAGAAAATTCTGATATTCTGCTGATTGCCACCCCGACAGCCTTTATAGATTTATGGTTTAAAGGGCTGTCTGTTTCTCTTAAAGACAAATTTATACTGTCTGCTGTCAAGGGATTATTGCCGGGAGAGCACCTCACCATGACGGAATATTTTAACCAAAAATATAATATTCCTTTTGACCGTATGGGAGTCATCTCAGGCCCCAGCCACGCTGAAGAAATTTCTCTGGAACGGACTTCGATGCTGACTATTGCCACCAAACATCCGCAAGATGCGGAATTACTGTCTCATTTCTTTGATTGTCGTTATATACACACTATTCTTTCAGATGATATATACGGAATTGAATATGCCGGAGTGCTGAAAAATATTTTTGCCGTAGCCTCCGGAATATGCCACGGATTGGGATACGGGGATAATTTTCAGGCCGTACTGGTTGCTAATGCGTTTAAAGAGATGCGGCAATTTTTGAATGACTCGTATTCTCATCAGCGTGATCTGACCCAGTCGGTTTATCTGGGAGATCTCCTGGTAACCGCATACTCTCAGTTTAGCAGAAACCGGATTTTTGGAAGCATGATCGGGAAAGGCTATTCGGTAAAATTTGCTCAACTTGAAATGCAACAAGTTGCAGAAGGATATTATGCCGTAGAAGGAATCCATGAAATCAATAAAAAACACAAGGTGGATATGCCTATTATGGAAGCCGTATATCACATTATTTATGAGAACATCACACCAGTTATTGAAATGAAAATACTGGCCGAAAAACTAAAATAACTGAGCTATAAACATTTGAACCATGCAATCTTTATCTCTTAAACTCAACAAAACATATGGTTTTGTTTCCAAAGAAGACATTCTCTCTTATAAAGACGCGGCGGAGAAAGCTGCTCAAGCCCTGCATGAAAAAACAGGCAAGGGAAACGATTTTCTGGGATGGGTTCATCTCCCTTCATCCGTGACTGAAGCTGAATTCTCTGCCATTGAAAAGAAAGCCGGATACTTTCGCGACAACACCGAAATAGTAGTGGTTATTGGCATCGGTGGTTCTTATCTGGGAGCTAAAAGTGTCCTTGAAGCCCTTTCGGATAATTTCTGGGCACTGAAAGATCATCAGAAAAATCCCCGGATCATTTTTGCCGGACAGAATCTCAGTGAAGATTATATATCCGAATTGATCAGCCTGCTGGATCATAAAAATTACGGAATTGTGGTCATTTCCAAATCAGGCACCACTACGGAACCAGCAGTCGCTTTCCGGATTTTAAAAGCACATCTTGAAAATAAAGTGGGACACGAGGAAGCCGGAAGAAGAATTGTGGCCATCACCGATGAAAAAAAGGGAGCCCTCAGGACGCTGGCCACGAAGGAAGGATATACCACTTTTGTGATTCCCGACAATGTGGGGGGAAGATACTCCGTACTCACACCGGTCGGCCTGGTTCCTATCGCCATCGCCGGGTTTGATATCCGGGCTTTGGTCAAGGGAGCCGCCTCTATGGAAAAAGCCACTGCATATACCGTCCCTTTTGAAGAAAATATAGCCATGCAGTACGCGGCAGCAAGAAATGCCCTATATAAAAAAGGTAAACAGACTGAGATTCTTGCCAGCTTCAATCCTAAACTGCTCTATGTTTCCGAATGGTGGAAACAGTTGTATGGAGAAAGTGAAGGCAAGGAACAAAAAGGGATTTTCCCGGCCAGTGTGACTTTTACGGCAGATCTTCATTCTATGGGACAATATATACAAGAGGGTTTGCGCAATTTCTTTGAAACCGTCATCTCAGTAAAAGAAACTCAGCATACCATGGTAATCCCCAATGATCCCCAAAATCTGGACACCCTCAATTTCCTTTCAGGTAAAAGACTGGACCAGGTCAACAAAATGGCCGAGCTGGGAACCCTGCTGGCGCATGTAGACGGCGGAGTCCCCAATATTCAGATTGAACTTAAACGGATAGACGAAACCTGTCTGGGAGAATTACTATACTTTTTTGAAATTGCCTGCGGCATCAGTGGTTATTTACTGGGTGTAAATCCCTTTGATCAACCGGGAGTCGAAGCTTACAAGAAAAATATGTTTGCCCTTCTGAACAAACCGGGCTACGAAGAAGCATCCAAAGCCATACAAAAACGGCTGGCAGAAGAATAATATCTCTTCCGTAAAAGAAAATAAAGAGGAGCCCTCAGTGAACATCACTGCCAGCGGCTCCTTTTTTATACTACTTTTAATCCCTGCAAGTCAACACTTTCATTGTTTTCAGTAATCAGGTGCATTCCATCGCCGGGAGCCACCAGATGCCCGATAATAGAGACATCTTCCCATCCGATCAGTTTTTGATAATCTTTGATAGATACTGAAAATAACAATTCATAATCTTCCCCTCCGTTCATAGCGGCTACCATCGGAGAAATATTCAGCTCTTTGGCCACCAGATCGGCAGGTTCGGCAATGGGAATTTTATGTTCATAGATAATGCATCCGAGTCCGGAAAGTGAACAAAGTCTGGAAAGATCAGAGGCCAGCCCGGTAGAAACACTCATCATTGCGGTCGGGCGAATTCCCTTTTTTTTCAACAAATCCGGGATGTCTCTTCTGGCTTCGGGTTTTAATTGTCTCTCCAGCACATAATCATAACCTTCCAGTTTGGGTTGAAAATCTTTGTTTTCCTGAAAGAGCCGTTTCTCCCTTTCCAAAATCTGAACTCCAAGATAGGCAGCGCCTAAATCGCCTGAAACACAGAGCAGATCACCCTCATGGGCGGTATGCCTGTAAACTTCCTCATCACACACCTCTCCTACAACAGTCACCGACAGGGTAAGCCCGGTGAGGGAAGAAGTCAGATTATTTCCCACAAGATCAGTTTCATGGCGATCACAGGCCATCCTGATTCCTCTATAAATTTCCTCAAGATTTTCCTCTGATATTTTAGCAGAAATCCCCAGCGAAACAAGAAGTTGTCTGGGTACCGCATTCATAGCATAAAGATCGGAAAAACCGATGGAAGCGGCTTTATAACCCAGATGCTTAAATGGAAAATACGTCAGATCAAAATGTACCCCTTCCAGCAAAATATGGTTGGAAACAACAAACCGGGGGTTTCCGTATTGTATCACCGCGGCATCATCCCCGGGGCCCTTCAGGGTCGAAGGCTGGTTTAGGGGGCCTTTATTTTCTTCCTTCATTATTTTACACAATATACAATGACATAATTATCATCAATCCAGTAACCCATATCAAAAACCTCAGTAAATCCGTCTCCATGATGAATTCCCTGTATGGTTCCTTTCTGTTCAGGCTCAAAGGGTAGAATCGTCAGATTCTGGTTGAAAATAATATCTTTCTTATCACAGATTTTATATAAAGCCTCTTTAGCACACCAATGGATATACATATGAACCGAACTTAAACCGGAATCTGAAGTGATGTACTCGCCACGACTCAGAATATGACGGGAAACTTTTGAAATATCATGACACATGTATTCCAGATCTATCCCGATTCTTCTCTGAGAGCTCAACAAAATGGCAGTATAATCGTTTGAATGGGAAATACTGATGTTGTACGAACCATCCAGTAAAAAAGGCTTTCGTTTACTATCATACACAATTCTTGCCCCGGGATAGGTCAAAGAGGCTAACAAAGCCCTAACACTCAACGACTCCCGCTTTCTCTGATGGTTTTTAAAACCATTGAGACGGACAATATCCTGCTCCATAAGAATAACATCACGGAACAAAGTATCATAATCCTCAGTAATTCTCCAAAGTCCGAACAAACAATCCTCCTGAAGATTTTTTTTCTCAATTATTGGCATTCTCGTACCGTATTAATTATACAAAATCTCTCCGGGCCATCAGCCGGGAAGTTTTGCCATGACCTTAATCTGATCTATTCTGCGCTCATTCACACTCTCAATCCGAAAAACATAAGGACCATACTCCAGTTCATCCCCGCGGACAGGGATTTCCCCGTTCATCTCCAAAATCAGCCCGGCCAGCGTATCAGCCTCTCCTTTTATTTTATCAAAAAAATCTTCGTTTTCACCAATGACCCTGCAAAAATCATTGAGTGAAATTTTAGCATTAAATAGCCAAACCCGATCCCCTAAAATAGAAAAACGCTGATCGTCGTGATCGGATTCGTCTGCAATTTCTCCGACAATCTCTTCCAGGATATCTTCCAGTGTCACAATACCGGCAGTGCCTCCGTACTCATCTACCACCACGGCAAGTTGGGTTTTATTTTTCTGAAACTCCCGCAATAAGGGATAAAGATGCTTGGTATCGGGAACAAAGAAAGGGGTCCGCAGAAGGGATTGCCAATCCACCGGATGGGTATTGTCTACCAAATAGGGAAGAAGATCTTTTACATAAAGAATGCCCTTAATCTGATCCAGGGATTTTTCATAAACCGGTATGCGTGAATACCCCGATTGCATTACCAGGGTCATCACCTCCTCGAGAGGCATTGAAATCTCCACAGAAATCACATCCATACGGGGTGTTAGAATTTCCCGCACATCCGTATGGCGGAAATGGACAACCCCCTCAAAAATATTATTTTCTTTGGATGGATCAGCTATATCAAGCACATCCGTCATTTCCTCCAGAGTTAAATCCTTCTTCTTCATCTCATGCATCAGAGAAACCGGAAAAACGGAAGGAAGAGATTCCCCCGCAAAGCCGAAAAGTTTATCAAGCACCACGGCAATCCCCGATAAACCAAGGGCAAGAAAACGGGCCTGCCCTGAAATAATTTTCACCGAAGCCCTCTCCAGAAGAAACAGAACCACAGCAACAGAAAGGCTGATGAAAATCACAATCCCTACATTTAAGGTCTGGAGATCAATAAAAAAACCTAAAAACCAGACACAACAAACCACAATCCCAACGCTGAAAATAAAGCCGGCGATACGCACCGCTCCCAAAAAACGATTGGGATTTTCCAGCAAACCATATACAGACCGGGAAGCCTTTCCGGGCAATTCTTTTAAAACAGTGAGGTCAGAAGTGGTGAGAGCCAGAAAAGAAAGTTTTACCCACAGGATCAGGAGGTAAATAAAAACCAAAGAAATTAAAAAAATCAAGACTCCCGCGGCATGCTCACTGGAGAGCATACCGGAAGGAGCCTGTTGAATACCCTGAGATAAAAAAATCTGTGCTTTCAAGTCTTAATGCATTGACCTTTATTAAAAAGGAAGGTCATCAGGAACCGCATCCTGCATAGGAGCCTGGGATTCCTGTGACGATCGCGAAAAATCCTGCGGACGTTCTGCACCGGAGGAAGCCTGATCAGAGCGTTTGTCCAGCATTTGCATAGTGTCAGCCACAATTTCCATATTATACCTTTTGTTCCCGTCTTTGTCGGTCCATTCTCTGGTCTTAATCTTTCCTTCAATATAAAGAAGAGAACCTTTTTTGACATATTTCTCCGTGATGTCGGCCAATCCACGCCACAAAACCACGGTGTGCCATTCGGTATTGGTGATTTTTTCTCCGCTGCTGTTCTTGTAAGATTCGTCTGTAGCCAGTCTGAAAGTAGCCACTTTTACATTCTGATCGAGATGCCTGATTTCAGGATCTTTCCCGACACGTCCAACTAAAATTACTTTGTTTATCATAGCTCTGTGATTTATAAGGTGAGTGGTAAAGATAATAAAATATACAATTTCTTTCTAAGATCACCTATGGATTGATCCAACCGGAATGTAAGTAACGGTCTGTCAAACGGGAAACCGGCAGTTCTGAAATCTCGCTAAATGAATACGGAGTCGCATTATTATCAATAAATTGAGGAGTTTCTGAGGTTTGAATAACACAGAACACAGCATGAATTTTCTGGTGGGTGAGCACATGCACATAAACCTCACTGCAGGAACTAAGAGAGATGGATCCCCGGGAAGAAAACAGGGTTTCAAGGGCAGAAGCCAGTTCAGAGAAATCCGCTATCTCAGATCCGGTCTCCAGCAAAGGAAACTCATAAAGACCCTGCCAGATATCTCCTGCACCCCGTTGTCTGAGCCAATATTGATCCTGAAAACGGACGACCGCATAATAAAAATACCGATCTCTGACCTTCATCTTTTTTTTCCGGACGGGAAGTTCACTGACCAGATCCAACCGAAAGGCCTCACAATAATTTTTTAAAGGGCATATCTCACAATCCGGATGAGGAATACACTGCAAAGCGCCAAATTCCATCAGGGCCTGATTAAAAAGACCGGGAGAAAATTGACCGGCCATGGCTGAGGCAAGGGTAACAATTTCTTGTCTGCCCCGGGCAGACAAAGGATCTTCAGCCATAGAAAACAACCTGGAAATAAAACGGTTCACATTCCCATCCACCGTCACTACCCGCTCTGAAAAAGCAATAGAAGCCACTGCTGCTGCGGTATAGGGGCCTACACCCTTAAGTTTTAGCAATTCCTCGGAACTGCCGGGGAGAACCCCTCCATACAGAGATACTACCTGCTGTGCTGCCTGATGAAGATTTCGCGCCCTGGAATAATACCCCAGCCCCTGCCATTGCTTCAAAACCGCTTCAACCGGAGCCGCTGCAAGCTCCTGAACGGTAGGGAAAGCTTCCATAAATCTTCTGTAATAATCAAGCCCCTGATTTACACGGGTTTGCTGCAGTATAATTTCGGAAATCCAGATCGCGTATGGATCTTTGGTTTCCCTCCAGGGTAAAGTTCTGGCCTGCTGCTGATACCACTCTAACAATATATCCGGTACTCTGTTCATCCCCCTCCTCATTCAATCTTCCGCAAAGATAAAGGCTTTTCTGCGTGATAAAACAGATTCGAGGTTCAGAGTCACCGAATTAAAAGTAAATAATTCTTTTTTTTATCCAAACACTTGTACCTTTTAATAATAAATGCCTTATATTTGCCGAACCTTTGCAAGATCTTAACAATTAGATGATATACTAACGATTAATACTTTTCAAGATGACAAAAGCAGATATTGTAAATGAAATTTCCAAAATGACGGGAATTGAAAAAGTAACAGTTCAAAGAACTGTTGAGGCTATGATGGAAAGTGTAAAAGACGCCTTGGCCAAGGATAAAAATGTTTACTTGAGAGGTTTTGGCAGCTTTATCGTAAAGAAACGCGCTAAAAAGACCGCAAGAAATATTTCCAAAAACACGACCATTATCATCCCGGCTCATAACATTCCTGCTTTTAAGCCCGCAAAAACTTTTGTAAACAAAGTTAAAACCCAAGTAAAATAAGTACCAACTAATAATTTATCACCATGCCCAGCGGAAAGAAAAGAAAAAGACATAAAATGGCTACCCACAAACGGAAAAAACGCTTGCGGAAGAATAGGCATAAGAAGAAAAAGTAGTTTTCTTCTTTCTGTAGAAGAAAGCCAAAGAATAAACCTAAAATTCTGTACGGATTTTAGGTTTTTCTTTATAAACCTGAATGTACAACGGGCAGGTAAGCTTAACGATATTAAACAGGCAGAAATTAAATTCATCACGAGTCACCTCCGGCAATGAAGGAAGTATTTCTGCTGAAAAGAATCTAAACTATTGGCAGTGAACAATGAACTCGTAATAGATGTCTCTGCATCCGAAATTTCTATCGCGCTTCTAAAAGATAAACGCCTTGTCGAGCTGACGAAGGAAAAAAGCAATGTACAGTTTTCGGTCGGGGATATATACCTTGGCAGGGTTAAGAAAATCATGCCGGGTCTGAATGCTGCCTTCGTGGATATAGGGTATGAAAAAGATGCATTTCTACACTATCTCGACTTGGGTCCGCAATTCCGGTCCTTATTAAAATATGTGGATTCTGCACTGAATAAAAAGGGAAATCCCTCTTTGCAGAAATTTAAAATAGAACCGGAAATTGATAAAAACGGAAAGATATCCGATATTCTCACTTCCGGACAGTATGTTCTTGTACAAATTGCAAAAGAGCCTATTTCTACCAAAGGGCCTCGTCTTTGCTCGGAAATTTCTATCGCAGGAAGAAACCTCGTTTTAATTCCTTTCTCAGACAAAATTTCTATATCCCAAAAAATCGAATCTGAAGAAGAGAAAAACCGTCTGAAAAAATTAATCCAGAGTATCCGGCCTAAAAACTACGGAGTCATTATCCGGACAGTGGCTGAAGGAAAGAAAGTTGCCGCATTGGACGAAGAATTAAGAGGCCTGGTTGAAAAATGGGAATCCGCATTTGAACAACTCCGGGGAGCCACTCCTCCGAAACTGATTATCAGCGAACTCAGCCGTACTTCAGCAATTCTCAGAGACATGCTGAATGGGTCGTTCAACAATATCTATGTGAATGACAAGACCGTATATGATGAGGTCAGGGAATATATTCTTACCATAGCTCCCGAAAAGGAAAAAATTGTACGCCTGGTATCCGGAGGCCCTCCTATCTTTGAACGTTTTGGCGTTCAGAAACAGGTTAAAGCCATGTTTGGCCGCATCGTTTCTATTAAAAATGGCGCTTATCTGATTATAGAACATACGGAGGCTTTACATGTGATCGATGTGAACAGCGGAAACCGTTCAAAATCAGGGTCCAATCAGGAAGTCAATGCCCTTGAAGTCAATCTTGCCGCCGCCGAACAAATTGCCACTCAACTCAGATTAAGAGATATGGGAGGTATTATTGTCATTGACTTTATCGATCTCTATGACAACGACCACCGGCAAGTTCTCTATGATAAAATGAAAGAGTTGATGTCTGATGACAGAGCAAAACACAATATTCTGCCATTGAGTAAATTCGGACTGATGCAGATCACCCGGCAAAGAGTCCGGCCCGAAGTCAATGTAGACACGGTGGAAAAATGCCCCACCTGCAAAGGAAGTGGAGAAATCATGCCCAGTATTTTACTGGAAGAAGAAATCTATAACAATCTTTCCTACATTATTCATACAGACAACCTGAAATATATAAGTATAAACGTCCATCCCTATGTGGCCGCATGGTTGAGTCAGGGTATATTTTCTGTACGTTTTCAATGGATGTGGAAATTGAAATGTTATATCCGGCTGAAAGCCGATATGTCATATTCTCTGCTGGAGGTTAAATATTTTTCCAGAGAAAATGAGGAAATTATTCATTAATCATCTATCAAAATCATCTTAAGCATGCTCCTGGGGAAAAATATCAGCCGAAAGATTTTCAGCGTCTTCCTGGTAGTATGGACTTTTACAGGGACTCTTGCGGCCCAGATACAGGATCCCGTTTCCTGGAATTTTTCTATTGAGTCGGTTTCTGACAGCACGGCCATTTTGGTATTTCGTGCCGAAATTAAAGAACCCTGGCATATGTATTCAACGGAAAAAACAGAGGCCGGACCTATTCCCACCCGTTTTAGTTTTCAGCCTGATTCCGGATATACCCTGGATGGGAATCTGACTGAAATTTCCCAGACCACAGAATATTTCGACAAGGGATTCCGGATGAATCTCCATGTATTCAACAAAGAAGCCATTTTTCATCAAAAAATCAACATTTTAAAAACATCCCCCTTCACCATTGAAGGAGACGTCGAGTACATGAGTTGTGACAATGAAAATTGCCTTCCTCCTACACAAAAATCTTTTTCTTTCGCCATCAATGGCAATCTGAATCCGGCAGGAGAATCTGCCGGAAGTGATACCATTCCTGCCGAGACAATCCAGGAAGTTCAGGCAGACCTTCAAAAGGACCGTTCTCTGGCCGGATTTTTTCTTATTGCATTACTGGCAGGCCTGGCTGGAGTTTTTACCCCATGTGTGTTTCCTATGATCCCTATGACGGTTTCTTTTTTTCTCAACGGGGAAAATAAATCAGGCGCCATACTCAAAGCTTTGCTCTTTGGGCTTTCTATTGTCCTGATATATACACTGATCGGGATCTTAGTCGGATTGACCAATTTAGGAGCGGACTTTGCCAATCAACTCAGTACACACTGGCTGCCCAATGCGCTGTTTTTTCTTCTTTTTGTAATTTTCGCCTTGTCTTTTCTGGGTTTGTTTGAAATTACCCTGCCTTCGGGCCTGGTAAATAAAGTGGACAGACAAGCGGACAAAGGAGGTTTTTTTGCCATATTTTTTATGGCCCTGACACTGGTAGTGGTTTCATTTTCCTGTACAGGACCGATTGTTGGAGCCTTATTGGTTGAAGCGGCAGCGGGCGGAATGGCCATCAAACCGATATTGGGAATGTTTGGTTTTTCACTGGCATTTGCTTTACCTTTTTCCCTTTTAGCCATTTTCCCTTCCCGTCTGAAAAAGCTTCCCAAATCCGGAAGCTGGTTGAATGCAGTGAAAATTGTGATGGGATTTCTCTTGCTGGCATTTAGCCTGAAATACCTGTCGACCATTGATCAGGTCTATCATCTCGGATGGATTACCCGGGATGTTTTTATCGCCATTTGGATTGTGATTTTTGGAACCACCGGATTATACCTGCTTGGAAAAATCCGTTTATCTCACGGGGAAGAAATGAAACCTGTCGGAACCTGGAGATTAATGCTGGCTCTGGGAGTGCTGAGTTTTACGGTATATCTGATTCCC
>JAQVSH010000032.1 GCA_028700615.1 Bacteroidales bacterium | reverse complement strand
AACCGGAACTTCATTTACTTTTCGTGATCCCTGGGGCATCAGGTCTGCTTTCTGGTATAAAGACGATGAAATAGCCGTGGTTGCTTCTGAAAGGCCTGTTATACAGACGGTTTTTAATGTTCCGGCCGAAAAAGTTATTGAATTACTTCCCGGTCAGGGTCTCATTTTTCACAAAGATGGCCGGATGGAAACATCTCAAATTCATGAGTCTAAAACAGTAAAGGCCTGTTCTTTTGAAAGAATTTATTTTTCAAGAGGGAGCGATAAAGACATTTACCGTGAAAGAAAGGCGTTGGGAAAGGCATTGGTTCCTGAAATTTTGCGATCTATTCATAAAGATCTGGAACATACCGTTTTTTCTTTTATTCCCAACACGGCCGAAGTTGCTTTTTATGGGATGAAAGAAGGTCTGGATCAATATCTGAATGAAGAAAAAGCAATCCGGATTATGGAGGCTGGTAGTAGTTTGTCCCCAGCGGAGTTGCACAATATTCTCTCTAAAAAAATCCGGATGGAAAAGGTTGCGATTAAGGACATAAAATTGCGCACCTTTATCACTGAGGACAAAAGCAGGGATGAGTTAACAGCCCATGTCTATGATATTACTTACGAAAGCATTGTTCCGGGGGTAGACAACCTGGTCGTCATTGATGACAGCATTGTAAGAGGAACTACCCTGAAACAAAGCATCATAAAAATACTGGATCGTTTGGAACCGAGAAAAATCGTGATCGTATCCTCTTCGCCCCAGGTGCGTTATCCCGATTGTTACGGAATCGACATGTCCCGTATGGAAGAGTTCATTGCTTTTAAAGCGGCGGTGGCTCTTTTAAAAGAAAGCGGGCGGACTGCAGTCCTTGAATCAGTATACCTGAAAGCGCTGCGACAGCGGAATCAGCCTAAGCAAGACCTCAAAAATTATGTTCGGGAGATTTACGAACCATTTACTCCGGAGGAAATCTCGGAACAAATTGTGAAAATGCTCACACCTGAAAACATTAAGGCCGAAGTGGAGATCGTGTACCAATCGATCGATGGACTCCATAAGGCCATTCCCAATCATAAAGGAGATTGGTATTTTTCAGGAGAGTATCCGACCCCTGGCGGGTACAAAGCAGTGAATGAGGCATTTATTAATTTTTACGAAGGCGTAAATCAACGTCCTGTATAACACGGTAATAACTAATAATCCAATAAAATCTTGAAATTATGAAAACAAAAATACTTCTTCTCGCGATGGTCTTCACATTTGGCAGCGTTACTTCCTCCCTGAAAGCTCAGGAGAAAGTCAAAGCAGACGCCCGTGTAGACCTTGTAAGTTCTTATGTTTGGCGTGGCTTGTATCAGACGGGAGCCAGCATTCAGCCCACACTGGCTTTTGCTTATTCAGGTTTCAATCTGACCGCCTGGGGGTCTACTGATTTTAAGCTTTTTAAAGAGTTTGACCTGACCCTGGGATATACGACCGGAGGATTAACCCTGAGCGTTACCGACTATTGGTGGGCCGGACAGGGACAACGGTATTTCGACTATGATCTTCATTATTTTGAAGGAACCGCAGCTTACTATATGGGCGAAAGCTTTCCGATGACCCTCTCCTGGAGTACGATTTTTTCGGGTGAGGGGGACAAAGATGCTTCAGGAGACCAGATGTATTCCAGTTATTTGGAGGCTGGATATGATTTTACCGTAGGAGAAATTGCCCTGCATCCTGCTGTTGGAATTGTTCCCTGGGGACCGAGTCTTTTCCATATTCAATCTACCCGTCCGGAAGATATGCAAATGACCAATATTTCCCTGAAAGCAAGCAAAAAT
Organism: Bacteroidales bacterium; assembly: GCA_028700615.1. Classification (GTDB taxonomy): domain Bacteria; phylum Bacteroidota; class Bacteroidia; order Bacteroidales; family UBA4181; genus JAQVSH01. The sequence goes on along the minus strand of JAQVSH010000032.1, from coordinate 10,211 downwards.
ATCAAAGTTACCGATGCATACACAATTCCGGCTTTTGCTCAGGTCGTAGTCAGTCCGTATGATGATAACATACATTTCGTATTTGGCATGACTTTCTGAGAAAGTTCATTTCAGAAAAAGCAGAATATCCCACTCTTTGGCGAAAAAGCGGGATACTGCGTGTAACAAAATATTAAAAAACTCGGATTCCGTAACACATTCAAAAGATTGCTTTGAATGATTGTTACAAACAGCACCCCGTCGTGAGACTCGGTGCTTTTTTTGTTTAAAGACGCAAACTTACAATATAAAACATAAACAGCCAATACAGAGGTTCTTTATTTCTGTCATCTTTATGACCGATGTAATAAGAAGTGTTTATCTCCATATCTGTAAATAATGAGAAATTCTCTTTAGGGGTGCTGTTTGACGAGGTTGATTTGTCAAATATTAAGTAAAACCCCGTAAAAAACATTAATATGTAACAATAAATACATTTAATATTTAAATTCATAATAAAAATAGATGATTTTGTTTTGGATTATTAATATCTTTGCCTCGAAAGAAAAGAGATATGTTAAACTAAAAATTATGATGATGAATAACGAATGGATTTTACCCTTGTGGTTAGCCGGTTTGCCCGTTGCCTTGTTTTCTTCTGCCGGGCTGCATGTTTTATTGAAAGCTGGTTTTTGTGCCGATTCATACAATCAGACTGTCCTGCAGGGTGCTCAATGGGTTTTTATGATCATTTATAATAAATAGTCAAACACAATCATAAATGAATGAGTATGAAGAAAATTGAAGCTATTATTCGAAAAACAAAATTCGAAGAAGTTCGCAAAACGTTACATGAGGCAGATATCGAATTTCTGTCATGGTGGGAAGTGAAGGGTCAGGGAACTGCTAAACAGGGATTGTTTTTTAGAGGGATCGCTTATGATGTAAACACCATTGCACGGGTTTATATATCCTTTGTTGTGCGGGATGTCAATGTGGAAAAGTCTGTGAATGCCATCCTGAAATCAGCGTATACCGGCGAAAGCGGAGACGGAAGAATATTTATTTCTTCTGTTGAACAGTCTGTGCGAATCAGGACCGGAGACAGGGGGGATGAATCACTGTACAATAAAGCCTGATTCTGATTTGCATTCTTCATTGATAATAAATAGCATAAAAACACCTTGCCTCATGGTCTGCCTCAACCGTATGCAAAAAATGATCCGGGTGTTGAATACGACTAAAACATAAAATTATATTCTGATGAAAATGAAATGGTTTAAATATATAAGTCTGATATCTCTGCTTTTATTGGCAATACCTGTAATAAGTTTTGGGCAGGAAGCTGCTGTGGATCCTGAGCCGGTAATCAGCGCCGGTAATACAGCCTGGTTGATCATGGCTGCGGCTCTGGTTTTGTTTATGACAATTCCCGGCCTGGCTCTCTTCTATGGAGGATTGGTTCGTCAAAAGAACGTGCTGAACATTTTTATGCAGTGCTTTATTATAGTAGCTGTTATCACAATTGAATGGGTTGCCTTTGGTTATAGCAATGCTTTCGGATCTGGTTCCGGTGCATTGGCTCCCTATTTTGGGGGATTTGACTGGGCTTTTCTCAATGGAATTCATCTGGCTGATCCGAGTCCTTATTATATATCACAATCTGTGGAACGTATTCCGCACATAGTGTTTATTATGTTTCAATGTATGTTCGCTGTGATTACCCCGGCCCTTATCATTGGCGCTTTTGCCGAACGTATTAAATTTCGCGGATTTTTAATTTTTACTATACTTTGGGCCGTGATGGTTTACAATCCGGTTGCGCATTGGGTCTGGTCAGGCGATGGTTGGTTATATAAACTTGGCGCCCTTGATTTTGCGGGAGGTACGGTAGTGCATATTAATGCCGGTATTGCTGCATTGGTAACGGCATTGATGATTGGCAGACGTAAATATTACACAGGACATCCCACGCCGCCTCACAATGTGCCTATGGTGGCTATGGGAGCTGCCATGCTCTGGATCGGATGGTTTGGTTTCAATGCCGGCAGCGGACTCGCCGCCGATGGATTAGCAGCCAATGCTTTTATGGTTACCCATTTGGCAACTGCCACGGCTGCTTTAACCTGGGCTTTAATTGATTGGATTTTCAATAAGAAAACTACTCTGGTAGGTACCGCCACAGGAGCGGTTGCCGGTTTGGTGGCCATTACTCCCGCGGCAGGGGCTGTGAGTGTCGGGGGAGCCCTCGCTATTGGAGTCATTGTATCGGTAGCTTGTTTCACGATGGTCAGTATTGTAAAACGTAAATTCGGTTATGATGATTCTCTGGATGCATTTGGCGTTCATGGGATTGGGGGTATCGTCGGGGCGATTGCCACCGGTATTTTTGCAACCAAAGCGGTAACTGGTTTTTATTTACCGGATGGTGGCGTCGACGGTGCTTTATACGGGAATGGTAAACAATTGATTATTCAGTTGATAGCTGTTGTGTCTACCCTTGTTTATTCCGGGGTGCTGACTTTCATTCTCTTTAAGATCACTGATAAGCTTTTTGGCATTAGGGCTACGGAAGAAGAAGAAGTTGCCGGCCTGGATATAACACAACATAACGAAATCGCTTATACTGAAGCGGAATAGAGTTTTGATGATGAGCGGAGTTTTGCTTTCAGAAATAAATAATAAAATTCAAACAAAAATGAGCTAAAATACTTAAAATTGATTATTTTTGCATCGAATTAATATCGTATGTAAAGCAAATGAGAGTAAAATATAATAAATCGTTAAACTGATAATAAGAAAATTATGTCGTCCTTAAGATTTAACGCAGTAGGGGAAGCTTTCAAGAAAAAAGCTTTGTGTGTTACACCTCCGTCACAATTTACTTCTGATTATTTTGGAAAGAATGTGTTTACAAAATCCGTAATGGCTAAGTATATGTCGAAAGACATTATGAAGTCCTTAAATAACGCCATTGAAAAAGGGGTTACCATTGATATAGCTATTGCAGATAATGTGGCAACAGGTATGAAAAAATGGGCTATGGAACTGGGTGCCACTCATTATACGCACTGGTTTCAGCCATTGACTGACGGGACTGCTGAGAAACACGACTCCTTTATAGATTATGTTTCAGGGCCCGGAGAAGCCGTTATTGAAGAATTTTCGGGAAAACTACTGGTTCAACAGGAACCGGATGCTTCGTCTTTTCCGAGCGGTGGTATCCGGAGTACTTTTGAAGCCAGAGGATACACTGCCTGGGATCCTTCGTCTCCTGCTTTTGTGGTGGATGATACTCTAGTGATTCCTACTATTTTTATTTCCTATACGGGAGAATCGCTTGACATGAAAGCGCCTTTGCTGAAAGCGCTCAATGCAGTCGATAAAGCGGCTACTGCAGTATGTCAGATGTTTGATCCCAATGTAAAAAAGGTGTTCTCCTATTTAGGGTGGGAGCAGGAATATTTTCTGGTTGACGAAGGTTTATATGCAACCCGTCCGGACCTCTTGTTGACGGGTCGTACGTTGCTTGGACATGAATCGGCCAAGAACCAGCAATTGGATGACCATTATTTTGGTGCGGTGCCGAGTCGTGTAGGTGCTTTCATGAGAGACATCGAGTTTGAGGCATACAAATATGGCATTCCTGCTAAAACCCGTCACAATGAGGTGGCTCCTAATCAATTTGAGTTGGCCCCTATTTTTGGTGAATGTAACCTCGCCGTTGATCAGAATTTGCTGATGATGGCTATTATGAAGCGCATTGCCCGTCGTCACGGATTTCGTTTATTGCTTCACGAAAAACCATTTTCCGGAATCAATGGCTCGGGCAAACACAATAACTGGTCATTGGGCACGGACACCGGGATAGGCTTATTTACTCCGGGTAAGACGCCTGAGGGCAACCTTCTGTTTGTGACTTTTCTGGTAAATACACTGATGGCTGTATACAAAAACAATGCATTGCTGAAGGCCTCTATTATGACGGCTCAGAATGCTCACCGTCTGGGGGCAAACGAAGCGCCTCCCGCTATTGTATCCGCATTCATCGGTACTCAGCTGACCGCCATTCTGGATAAACTGGAAGGGAGCACCAGTGAAGAGGCCATTATGATGGATGATAAAAAGAAACTTCATCTGGGCATTGCACGCATTCCTGAAGTATTCCTTGATAATACCGACCGGAACAGAACCTCGCCCTTTGCCTTTACGGGAAATCGCTTTGAATTCCGTGCTGTTGGTTCCTCTGCGAACTGTTCTTCCGCTATGGCCGCTTTAAATACCGCGGTTGCGGCTCAGTTAACTGAATTTAAAGCCGAAGTGGATGCGAAAATTGCTGCCGGGTCAAGCAAAGAAAAAGCAATTTTTGATGTGATTAAATCCTATATCAAGGCCTCAAAGGCTATTCGTTTTGATGGTAACGGATACAGTGAAGAGTGGAAAAAAGAAGCCTTAAAACGGGGCCTGGATTGTGAAACCTGTGTTCCTGAAATTTTCAAGGCCTACACAACTCCCGAAAGCGTTAAATTATTTACTTCTATGGGCGTTCTCACGGAAAAAGAATTGCACGCCCGCAATGAAGTAAAATGGGAAACCTATACTAAGAAGATTCAGATTGAAGCTCGTGTACTTGGTGATCTGGCTTTAAATCATATTATTCCGATTGCGACCCGTTATCAAAGTTTTCTGTTGGATAATGTAACGAAAATCGAAAAGGTATTTACAGGAGAGAAGGCCAAAAAGCTGAGTGCTTTGGATACTGCTTTGATTGAAGAAATCGGAGAACGCATTGCGGTGATTAAAAAAGCGGTGGATGACATGGTTGATACCCGCAGGGTGGTAAATAAGATGGAGCATGAATATGAAAAAGCCATGGCGTATCATGACAAAGTGCTGCCTTATTTTGATGTGATTCGCTACAATACAGATAAACTGGAATTGATTGTGGACGATGAGATGTGGACTTTGCCGAAATACAGAGAGTTGCTTTTTATTCGATAGATCTTATATCGTAAGGCATTTTAATTTGCACATAGTGGGAGACTTATAAAGTTCTCCCACTATTTTGCCCTGATAAAATAATCAAACATTGTTGGTTGATTATTGTTTTATAGAACAAAGCACAAACTGAAAATTTATGATTTTAAGTCAGTTACAAATCGATGAATACGAGCAGCAATCGCTGTATTCATTCCAAAACGAACACGATGCCTGTGGAGTAGGTCTTGTTTTAAACCTTTTTGGGGAAAAATCCCATGACATTGTTGAGAAAGGTTTGCAGGTCCTGGAGAATATGGTTCACCGCGGAGCAGAAAGTGCCGACAATAAAACCGGGGACGGTGCAGGAATATCAGTTCAGATTCCGCACGAATTTATTTTATTACAGGGAATTCCTGTACCATCTAAAGGGAAATATGGTACCGGGCTTGTTTTTCTACCCAAAGTAGAACACAAAGCTCAACTTTGCCTTGATGTGATCAAAGAGCATGTTGAAAAAGAAGGATTGAACCTGTTGGCTGTCCGGGATGTACCGGTGAACAGCAGTATCCTTGGAGAAATTTCCGCCTCCAACGAGCCTCAAATCAAACAGATCTTTGTTACAGGGGCTGTCAATCAGCAGGAATTGGAACTTAAACTCTATGTGGTCAGGAAAAAGATAGAAAGGTCAATTTACCAGTCCAGTATTGCCAGGGAACGCAGTTTTTATATTGTAAGTCTTTCCACCAAGCAGATTGTATACAAAGGAATGCTCTCCTCGCTGCAATTGCGTGAATACTATCCTGATTTAACCAATGTCAACTTTACGACCGGAATTTCTCTGGTTCATTCCCGCTTCAGTACGAATACTTTTCCGACCTGGGATTTGGCACAGCCTTTCCGGATGCTGGGACATAATGGCGAAATTAACACGATAAGGGGGAACCGTCAGTGGATGGAGTCGCGCGAAAGCGTTCTGAAATCTACTCAGCTTGGCAATTTGCAGGATTTATTCCCTATTGTACAACCGGGTATGAGCGATAGCGCTTCTCTGGATAATGTGCTTGAATTTCTGGTGATGTCCGGTAAAAGCCTTCCTCATGCTATGGCTATGCTTGTGCCTGAAAGCTGGAATCAAAAAAATCCTATTTCAGATGATTTACGGGCTTTTTATGAATATCACAGTACCTTTATGGAACCCTGGGATGGCCCTGCCACTTTGTTGTTCAGCGATGGAAGATATGCCGGGGGAATGCTTGACCGTAACGGGTTGCGTCCTGCCCGCTATCTGATCACACATGACAATTTAATGGTCATTGCTTCCGAAACAGGAACCATCGAATTCGAACCGGAGAGCATCAAAGAAAAAGGTCGTTTGAAACCGGGAAAAATGTTGATGGTAGATACTAAACTGGGGCAGATCTTTTACGATACTGAGTTGAAAGAAAGTTTGGCCAAGGCATTTCCTTATCGTGAATGGCTGAACAGAAACTGTATTAACCTGGATGACATTTCTTCCGGACGAACAGCGAAAAACGAATTGGATGATTATCATAAATTGCTCCATGCTTTTGGCTATTCGAAAGAAGATGTGGAAAGATTGATTCTTCCCATGGCAAATGATGGTTCTGAACCCACCTCTTCGATGGGAAATGATGCCTCATTGGCTGTTTTTTCCGATAAACCGCAACGTCTTTTCAATTATTTCCGTCAACAATTTGCTCAGGTAACCAATCCTCCGATTGATCCGATCCGGGAACAATTGGTGATGTCTCTGACCGGTTATATTGGCTCTGTGCATCAGAATCTGCTGGAAGCGGCTCCTGAAATTTGTAAAATGGTCAAACTCAAAAGCCCGGTTTTAACCAATACCCAGTTTGACATTTTGAGTAATATAAAATATAAGGGTTTTTCAACCATCTCCTTACCCATGCTTTTTGATCCCGGAACAGGAGCGAAAGGTCTTGAAAAAGCGATTCAGGAGCTCTGTCTATCGGTAGAAAAGGCTGTAGATGATGGGAAAAACTATATTGTACTGAGCGACCGCGGGGTGGATGATACTCATGCTCCGATTCCTTCGCTTATGGCTGTTTCTGCGGTGCACCTTTATCTGGTTCAAAAAAGAAAAAGGATGCAGATTGATATTGTGGTTGAGTCGGCCGAGCCCCGTGAAGTTATGCACTTTGCTTTGTTATTCGGGTTTGGAGCCAATGCGGTCAACCCCTACATGGTGTTTGCCATTATCAACGATCGTATTAAATCGGGTGATATTCAGATGGACCTTGAAACGGCCAAAAAACACTATATTAAAGCGGTCAACAAAGGCCTTCTGAAAGTACTATCTAAGATGGGAAACTCCACTTTGCGGAGTTATCGCGGAGCGCATATTTTTGAAGCCATTGGTATTTCTTCTGCTTTTCTGGATAAGTATTTCAAAGGGGTTACTTCGGCTATTGAGGGAATTGATATAGAAGATGTGGCCCATGAAGTGATAAAACCACATATGGAAGCGTTCTTTCCTGTGGAAGGCAGTGAACCTGCCGAATTAAAAAATCTGGGGATTTATGCCTACCGTCGTGAGGGGGAAAATCATGCCTGGAATCCGGAAACCATTGTCCGTCTGCAAATTGCTGCGAGAACTAATAATTATGCAAAGTATAAAGAGTACGCAAAAATTGTGGATGAAAAGCCTTCTCCTATATTTATTCGTGACTTGATGGATTATAAACGCAATCCGATTGATATTGATGAGGTGGAACCGGTTGAAAATATACTGAAGCGGTTTGTAACCGGAGCCATGTCATTCGGATCCATTAGCCGGGAAGCCCATGAGGCCATGGCCATGGCCATGAATGCTATCGGCGGGCGAAGCAATACCGGTGAGGGCGGGGAGGATCCTGAACGTTATAAGAAACGGGAAGACGGATTAAATACCCGCAGCGCGATTAAACAGGTCGCTTCAGGACGTTTTGGCGTTACAGCTGAATATTTGGTCAATGCAGACGAGATTCAGATTAAAATGGCTCAGGGGGCTAAGCCGGGTGAGGGAGGCCAGTTGCCGGGACATAAGGTAGATAAAATTATTGCCAAGACCCGTCATTCTATTCCCGGTATCTCACTGATTTCTCCTCCTCCTCATCATGATATTTATTCCATTGAGGATTTGGCTCAGCTGATCTTTGATTTGAAAAATATCAATCCCCGTGCGGTCATCAGCGTGAAGCTGGTCTCGGAAACCGGAGTGGGTACCATTGCCGCCGGAGTTGCCAAGGCAAAAGCCGACCTGATTTTAATCAGCGGAGCTGAAGGGGGAACAGGGGCAAGTCCCGCGAGTTCCATTAAACATGCCGGACTCCCGATAGAAATCGGTTTGGCCGAAACTCAGCAAACGCTTGTATTAAATAATTTGCGCGGACAGATCCGTCTGCAAACAGATGGCCAGTTAAAAACGGGTCATGATATTGTGATCGCCGCTTTGTTGGGGGCAGAAGAATATGGATTTGCTACCAGCGCTCTGATCGTTCTGGGTTGTGTAATGATGCGGAAATGTCACCTGAATACCTGCCCGGTGGGGGTGGCTACCCAAAGTGAAGAGTTGCGTAAACATTTCAGGGGTCAATATGAATTTTTGGTAAATTTCTTTCACTTTTTAGCGCAGGATGTTCGTGAACATCTGGCTCAGATGGGCTATCGTTCAATGGATGAAATGATCGGTCATGTCGAACTGCTCGAGCGTAAAGAGAAGAAAGGCAATTTAAAAATTGGAAAGGTTGACCTTTCGAAAATCATGTCTATGCCCGGAAAAGTCACAGATGCTGCGCTTCGTAAAATTAAAGATCAGGATCATAAACTGGAAAATGTGCTGGATCATGAGCTGATTAGAAAATCACTTCCGGCGCTTGATTTATGCATGCCGGTAGAGATCAAATGTAAAATCAGAAATACAGACCGTGCAACAGGGGCAATGCTTTCGGGTGAAATTGCCCAACGATATGGAGACACCGGGTTGCCCTATGATATTATTAAAGCCTATTTTAAAGGATCGGCCGGACAGAGTTTTGGCGCCTTTCTCAGTAAAGGAGTATATTTTCAATTAGAAGGCGAATCAAACGATTATCTTGGAAAAGGTCTTTCAGGGGGTAAAATAGTAGTCATTGCACCCAGGGAAAGTACATTTGAACCTGATCAGAATATCATAGCCGGTAATACTATTCTCTATGGAGCAACTTCCGGAGAAGTTTATATCAACGGTGTGGTGGGCGAACGTTTCTGTGTGCGTAACTCCGGCGCCATTGCGGTGGTTGAAGGAGCGGGAGATCATTGTTGCGAGTATATGACCGGAGGACGAACTGTGGTTCTTGGAAAAACCGGGCGTAATTTTGCCGCCGGCATGAGTGGTGGGGTGGCTTACGTACTGGATGAAAAAGGCGATTTTGACTATTACTGTAATATGGAAATGGTTGAACTGTCTCTTATAGAGGACAGTATGGATAATAAAGAATTATACAGTTTAATTTCCGATCACTATAAGTATACAAACAGTAAGCTCGCAAAACAAATTTTGGATCATTGGAATGAATATGTCGAGAAATTCATCAAGGTGGTTCCGATTGAATACAAAAAAGTGTTGCAGGAGGAAAAAATGGAAGCAATCAATAAAAAGATTGCTCAGGTAGAAAGGGATTATTAAATCAAGACAATTAAACGCCATGGGAAATCCGAAAGCATTTATCGCAATACCCCGTAAGGAAGCCGGTTACCGCCCTGTCAATGAACGTATTTACGATTTTGGGGAAGTAGAGCAAACGCTGAACAGGGAGGATCGTAGACAACAAGCTTCACGTTGTATGGATTGCGGCATTCCATTTTGTCATTGGGCCTGTCCGCTTGGGAATAAAATGCCCGAATGGCAGGATCTGATTTACAGAGGGAAATGGAAAGAAGCTGTTGATTTGTTGCATGAAACCAATAATTTCCCGGATTTTACGGGACGTATTTGCCCGGCTCTTTGTGAAAAATCATGTGTATTGGCTTTGCACGAAGCGGCTGTAACCATTCGCGAAAATGAATGTTCTGTTACTGAACTGGGTTTTACCGAAGGACTGATTAAAGCCTGTCCTCCCAAAACACGTACAGGTAAAAAGATTGCGGTGATTGGTTCCGGACCTGCCGGACTGGCTGCTGCGCAGCAATTAAACCGAAAAGGTCATACGGTGACTCTTTTTGAAAAAGAGAATGGACTGGGTGGTCTGCTG
>JAQVSH010000319.1 GCA_028700615.1 Bacteroidales bacterium | reverse complement strand
ACCTCAACGAACCGTACCACACCCGGTCAAAAAACGGTTGTGGACCATACCGGCGGATATTGTAAAGAATTCCGTACACCCTACCCTTGACAGCGATTTCACCTTGTTTCTGAGCAGTTTGATCGGCCGGGAAAAGACCTGCGAGGCGATCAACGCGTATTGTTTGGGCGTGACAAAGAACCGGGATGTCATCTTTTACCAGATCGATTTTGAAAGACGCTGCCGGACCGGGAAGATCATGAAGTATGACCGAAAGACCGGGCACCGGGTCAAGGATGAAAAAGTCGGTGGAAAGATCACCTGGGTGCATGCCGTGTTGAGGCAGTCCGCAGATCCGTTGTTGCAGCTTCCCGAGGAGTGGGCGTTGACCCAGTGTTTGTTCGGGGAGCATTTGTTGAGACAACACCCCTTCAAGCCGGTGGCCCTGGTGGAGAGTGAGAAAACCGCTGTAATCTGCAATGCGTTTTGGCCGGAGTACATTTGGCTGGCCACGGGGGGAAAGTCGCAGCTCAACGACCGGCTGCAAGTGTTGCGAGGCCGTAAGGTCGTGGCGTTCCCGGATGTGGACGGGTACCTGGAATGGAAGGAGAAACTGTCCCAAGTCCGAGGACTGGATATTACGGTGTCCGATGTGCTGGAGAAAGAGGCCACTTTTGAGGACCGGGCCAATCACGTGGACATTGCGGATTTGCTGATCCGGCAGCAGCGGAAAGAACGTGTTGAGGTTGAGGTGGCTGGGGGGCGTGGAGGGTTTGAGGGTTTTGGGGAGCCCGGGGGAGTTGTGGCGCACGGAGATGCGCTGTTGCACCCTACTTTTTTGAAGTTGAAGGAAATGGTGGGTGGGTGCGATATAGAGGAGATGGCTGTGTTGGTTAATGAACTGGATTTGGAGGTGGAGGGGGTGAAGGAGGGTTAGTTCTTGAGGCAACGGACAGAAAAGCCGTGAGCTTTGTAGTTACTGCTCCAGTACACGCCGCTGTTATGGCAGGACAGGTAACGGTTCCATGCATCCTTTGTATCATACTCACTAGAACTCCACCAGTAACAGCCTTCACCAAGGTTGTAGAAATCTCCATTGGTGGTACGGTAACCACCTGGAAGAGCAGAGAAACCGGATTTATTTCTGTATTCAGGATAATCGGTATTACCTACTGCACCCTCATTGGAAGAAGTGTGCCAGCCACTTGAATTTGCCATTGACTTTGCAATTAGTAATCTAGCTATAATTCCACTTTCATGAACCATGGAACCATCGTAATTGTGCCCATTATTAGCCAAATACGTCTCTAATTGTGTCCACTCAGCATCACTGGGAAAATGCCAACCCGGAGGGCATGCCCCCTGTATACCGCTTGGATTGATACTGCTGCTTGCTGCTCCATTCATGGCAGCAGGCCAATTGTAAAGTACCCCATAGGTCTTATAGTTGACAGTGGCCTTGGCTGTTGCTACATCTGTACTGTCATAACAGTAAACGTAGTAATACGGCTCTGTTCTCGAGCCCGTAGCCGGGCCAACCACACTGGGTAGATAAGCCAGGTTTTCTGCCATCCAGACTTGGTGACCAATAGTTACTGTTTTGTATTCATTACCATCCCTACTGTCTGTAAAGGTACCTACCACTTCACCGGGCTCTGTTTTGAAAGATTTCTGAACACCGTAAGCAGTCCCTTGAGCATTTGTGGCATAGGCTCTTACGAAATATGTCGTATTTGGAAAAAGCCCAGTTATAATACTACTATAACTACCCAAACCTGTTTCGTCTGTAGTTTTCGGATTTGCTGTGGTTGGATTCTGTAATGCACTCCAGCAAACGCCACGAGAGGTGACGTAGGCGCCACCATCAGCTGTAACATTATTATCAGAACATGAAGCAGTTGTCATCAAAATATCAGCAATTGTACCGGTTGTTACTGATGGAGCAAACTTTTCCTGCTCTGTCGTGAAAATTTTTTGTTCACCGTAAGCAGTCCCTACAGAGTTAGTGGCATAAGCCTTCACATAGTATTTGGTATTTGAAGTGAGACCAGTCAAGTTGCTAGTGAAGGCTCCTGTTCCTGTACCATTTGATGTTGTTGAACTTTCAATGGTAGGATTTCCTATGGTATTAAAGCAGACACCCCTTGCAGTTACAGCTGCACCCTCGGCTGATACAACATCACCAGAGCATGTAACAGTAGTGCTCATAATGTTAGTGATTACACCAGTCACAACATAAGGTATATTTACTTCAGGTCCCTTAGGTGAACATTGAATAAAAAGCACTCCAATAAAAAAAAACAAGACATAATTTCTCATAATAGATAGTCTTTTATAGTACTCTTTCGTAAGGTATTTATGAATAACAAGTCCTTGTAATATAGTGAAAAATACTCAAACCATAATACTTCATTTTGTTAACAGTCAGTTTGACTTTAAATTCCTTAATAAAAGAATAATATAAATATTGGAAAAGAACTGAAAGGTTTCAAATATCTACAAACGGAAGAATGGAATAAACAGATAACTTGATGCAGTGTCCCACTTGTCCCGTGTGTCCCAGGCAGGGGCTGGGACACACTTTTTTACTAAAAAAATCAATTGCCTTCAATTAGCAACCGTTGTCCTTTCTCAAAATAATTCGATAACCATTTAAGAGGAATAATAGGATAGAGAGAAGTTAGCCCATAATAAACAAATGTGTTAGTAATAAAAAAACCATCAAAAGAATAAGAAGACACATCAACTTTAAGATTCATATCTTTTACAACATCGTTTATATGTGATTTTACCCACATTAATTTATATGTAATTTTTTCATTATAGCCACCCTTTTTAGTAAAAGATTCTTTATCTAAATAGAATGAAGCAAAATCGTACTTTGTTTTAATATACTTACAGTCACATACATATACTTTACTTTTATTTGTATCAATAATTATAAAGTCAATTTCACCAACATTCTTACTTGGATTGATTGACTTTTCTTCGACCAGATTGATGTTAT
>JAQVSH010000031.1 GCA_028700615.1 Bacteroidales bacterium | reverse complement strand
CTTGAGGAGATCAACCGGAAAGAATTTGAAACCTCAGTCATCCAGACCTTTTTTCAATTTGTAGTAGTGGCTGATAATGAAGAAATCATATACAAATCTGATTATTTTCATATCTATTCTGAACGCAAAAAATTTATCCGGAAACTATTCCCTTATGATCGTTCCGAACATCAGCCTCACTACCTGAGTATCTATTTCCCGGAAGAGAATCAATACTTATGGAAATCTATCGGATTTATGGCCGCCACTTCCGGGGTTCTCACGTTAATTGTCATTTTTGCTTTCGGCTATACGCTGCTCATCATCCTCAGGCAGAAGAAAATCACTGAAATCCGGAATAACTTTATGAACAACATGACCCATGAGCTAAAAACCCCGATATCCACTATTTCTCTGGCCTCACAAATGCTCAATGATCATTCGATTCCCACCCATCTTAAAAACATTGATCATCTTGCCTCTGTCATTGAGGATGAGAGTCAAAGATTAAGCTATCAGGTAGAAAAAGTGCTTAAAATGTCTATATTTGATAAGGGAGAAATGCGGCTTAAGCAAAAACAACTGGATGCCAATGAGGTCATTAATTCTGTTGTCAAAAGCACTTTAATCCAAATTAAAAATAAGAACGGATATCTGGTCAAAAACCTTGACGCCGAATATCCCATAGTCGAAGTAGATGAAGTTCACTTTACCAATGTTATCTTCAACCTGTTAGACAATGCGATTAAATACAGTAAAGGGAAACCGGATATTACGGTAAGCACCCGCAATGAAAAGAAATACGTGGTCATTTCCATTGCAGACAAAGGCATCGGAATCAGCAAAGAATATCAGAAGAAGATTTTTGATAAGTTTTTTAGGGTTCCTACCGGAAATGTGCATAATGTGAAAGGATTCGGCCTGGGACTGAGTTATGTTAAAATTGTCATTGACGCACACAACGGAAAAATTGAAATAGAAAGTGAACCGGATCAGGGTACGCGGTTTGATATATATATCCCCTGTGCGCAACCTTCATCGGACATAAATCAAAATACATCAGTATGATTAGAATACTATTAGCAGAAGACGAAGAAAATCTGGGTATGTTATTGAAAGAATACCTGCATGCTAAAGAATTTCAGACCGATCTGTATCCGGACGGGAAAAAGGCTTTAAGCGGATTCAAACAAAACACCTATGATTTGTGCATTCTGGATGTGATGATGCCTTACATGGACGGATTCACAGTGGCCAAAGAAATCAGGGTGATCAATCAGACAGTTCCTATCATTTTTCTGACAGCAAAGACGCTGAAGGAAGATGTCATTGAAGGTTTTAAGCTCGGAGCCGACGATTATATTACCAAACCCTTCAGTATGGAAGAATTATTGTTCCGTATTGAAGCTATTTTGCGCCGTACCCGGAATGATCCACACAGCAACACCGCCCAAACCATTTATACCATCGGAAAATATCTTTTTGATACCCAAAAACAAACATTACAGACCGGAGATATCACCCACCGCCTGACCACCAAAGAATCCGAATTGCTGCATCTGCTCTGTGACAATGCCAACCGGGTGTTGGAAAGAAACTATGCACTGAGAACCATTTGGGATGACGACAACTATTTCAATGCCAGAAGCATGGATGTGTACATTACCAAATTGAGAAAATATCTCAAAGACGAACCTGAGGTTGAAATCATTAACGTTCACGGGAAAGGGTTCAAACTGATTATGTAAATCAGTACTTACCCGGAAAAAAACATTGTTTTTGCGCCATTTTCTCTTCCTTCGATTTAGCCACATACACCTGATTTCCCGTATAAGGATCGATTCCCGTGTAGAAAATCACAGAAGAAAGCGTCATCGGAGTCGGGGTGAAATCCTGCACCTGTTCCAGATGGAAGCGTAACTTTCTGGTAATTTCCGAAAGATCCTTCATGTCCTGCAAAGTACATCCGGGATGTCCGGAAATAAAATAGGGAACGAGTTGCTGACGAAGGTCCCCCTTACGGTTTTCCTTTTCAAATAAGGCGTTAAGATGCCGAAACAGATTAAAGGAGGGTTTTCTCATCCATTGAAGCACCTTATCCGAAGTATGCTCCGGAGCCACCTTCAGGCGGCCTGAAACATGAAAACGAAGTAGCTCCTGAAACCAAGCTTTTTCAACCGAAGTATTAAATTCTCCCTGAGGGGATAAAAACAAATCATAACGAATCCCGCTCCCGATAAATATTTTTTTAATGCCTTTCCGCTCCCTGGCCTTCCGGTATAAAGCCAGTAATCTTTCATGCGAGGTGTCCAGATTTTTACACCGGACCGGGAACAAACACGAAGCCCTCCTGCATTTTTCACAAAGAGCCTGATTTCTCCCCTTCATCCCGTACATATTGGCGGAAGGCCCCCCCAGATCACTGATATATCCTTTAAACGACTCCATCGAAGCGATCTCATCTATCTCGGAGACTATAGAGGATTCCGAACGGGAAGAAATAAATTTACCCTGATGGGCTGAAATCGTACAAAAGCTACAACCCCCAAAACACCCTCTGTGTGAAGTAACTGAAAAACGGATCATTTCATAAGCCGGAATCACCTTATTTTTATATCTGGGATGAGGGAGCCTGGTAAACGGCAGATTGTAATAAGCATCCAGTTCTTTTTCCGGGATCAGGGAATCCGAAGGATTCACCACGACCATTTGTTTACCGACAGGTTCCAAAAGGACCGAAGACAGCATCTTGTTGGAATCCTCCTCGATGAATTTGAAGTTTTGAGCAAACTTTTTTTTATCCCGAAGGCAATCCTCAAAGGAATGCAGGCGGATTTTCTCTCTGTCCGGAAATTCTCTGAACTGATCCGGGGAAAGATCCGTGCAAAAGGCGGTCTGAGGAATATCTCTTAATGAATTCACAGGATCTCCTAAACTTAACCTGCGGGCAATTCCCAGAATTGGCCTCTCTCCCATTCCCCAAACCAGAAGATCGGCACCACTTTCCACCAGAACAGAGGGCTTTAAAGTATCCGACCAATAATCATAATGCGTCAAACGCCGGAGGGATGCCTCAATGCCTCCGATCACCAGCGGAACTTCGGGGAAAAGTTTTTTGAGTATTTTACCATAAACACTTACCGCATAATCCGGACGAAAACCGGCTTTTCCATCCGGAGAATAAGCATCATCACTCCGGAGTCGCTTATTGGCCGTATAATGGTTTACCATGCTATCCATGCACCCGGAACCCACCCCGAAAAACAAACGGGGAGCCCCCAGTTTTTTAAAATCACGGAGATCATCCCTCCAGTTGGGTTGAGGCACCAGGGCCACTTTATATCCCTGCTGAAACAGGAAACGTCCCAGCAAGGCCATTCCGAAAGAAGGGAGATCAACATAGGCATCCCCGGAAAACAGGATAATATCCGGCCGGTCCCAGCCATACAGCGCTACCTCCTTTGCAGAGGTAGGCAAAAAACGCAGTAAATCATGAGCTTTATCCATTATGCCGCAAAGATAATAGCTTTTTGCGCTTAGATAGTTTTTTTGTATCTTGCCTATGAAATGAGCATGAATTTTATTCTGCGAAAAACGAATTTCTGTATGAACTCAGCGGAAGAATTTTATCACGAACTCCTGGAAGGCAAACACTCTATCTTTCACGTACTCAACACTGAAGAAAAGGAAAAAATCAGAAAAGATGCCACGCTGATTTCATACAGGAAAGGAGAAACTATTTTTCAGGAAGGGGATAAACCTGCGGGATTTCTTTGCTTAATGAGTGGAAAGGTGAAAGTCTTCAAAGAAGGATTGGGGGGAAGGGAACAAATTATCAGGATGACCAAACCTGTAAACTTTATCTGTTATCGTGCAGTCTTTGCTCAGGAACACCATCATGCCTCGGGGGTCGCACTGGAAGATAGTCTGGTCTTTCTGATTCCCGAAAATACAATGCTGGATGTTTTAAAAAGCAATTCTGAACTAAGTCTGAAAATCATACAGTCCCTTTCGATCGAACTGGGATTTTCATATTACAGGACCATTACCCTCACACAAAAGCATATCAGAGGAAGGTTGGCGGAATCTCTGCTCTTTCTAAAAAGCACCTATGGGCTTGAAAAAGACGAAATTACGTTGAAAGTATACCTTTCAAGAGAAGATATTGCCAATTTATCCAACATGACTACATCCAATGCAATCCGTACCCTTTCTGCTTTTGCTTCAGAGCATCTGATTTCGATTGATGGCAGAAAAATAAAATTACTGGACGTGCCCAGACTGGAAAAAATAAGCGATATGGGATAATTTTTTATTATCTTTGGTTTTCATACAGTAACTATTAATTTTGCACCACTTTATACTTTAAGAAATCATCCATGAAGCAAATTAACAACATCGTACAGGTCGTACTGGCCGTTGCAGTCATTGTTTTATTCGTGTTGTACTTTTCCGGGAAGAAAACCGTTTTATCCGGTTCGGGAAGCAATGATCCGGGTTCCATAGCAGAATTGCCTATTGCCTATGTTCAGATCGACAGTCTGGTATCAAATCTTGAAATGTGGAAAGACCTTGAATCACAATTGAAAGAAAAACAATCGCAATTTGACAGTGAGCTTTCCAACAAGCAAACTAACCTGCAGAACAAATACAATGACCTGAACAATAAACTTCAGAAAGTTCTGATCACAAGGGCTGATGCTGAAACTGCCGCTTCACAGCTTCAGGCCGAACAGCAAACCCTGGTCAATCTGGCTGACAATTACAGGCTACAGTTGAGTGAACAGGAACAGGTTGCTAATCGTCAGGTATTGTCGGAAATCATGGATTATCTGAAAGAATTCAACAAGGATAAAAAATATCAGTATATCATGGCCCATAGTTTTGGAAGTCAGATTCTGTACGCCGATGAAGCCTTTGATATCACCAATACCATCAAGGAAGGACTGAACGCAAAATATCAGGCCAATAAAAAATAACACAACCATTATTGATTGGAACAAACCGTCCCGAAGACTTCGGGGCGGTTTCTTTTTATCTCCCGGCTATGTCATTTGCCAACGCATATCTTCAAAAACAGGCAGGGCCTCCCTTAATATCCGAAGCGCCTCATTCCCGGTTAGGCCTCATCATCACCATTCCCTGCTTTAAGGAACCTGATCTGCTCAACTCTCTCGTTTCACTCAGCCAATGCACAAAACCTCATTGCGCCACAGAGGTGATTGTCCTCATTAACCATCCCGAACAAGCCTCTCCTGAAGACAAAAGGATGAATCTCGAATCCTATGAAAAAGCTTTAAAATGGGCCGGGACTCATACCGAAGACCTGTTGAGATTTTACATTCTTTTTATCCCCGACCTTCCCCAAAAAGATGCGGGCGTGGGGATGGCCCGAAAAATTGCCATGGATGAAGCGGTCAGACGATTTGACCGGCTTGAGAAACCATCAGGAATTATTGCGGGGTTTGATGCAGACACCTTGTGCAGGGAGAACTACCTGACAGCGCTTGAAGACCATTTTCTTCATTATCCTCAAAGCCCGGGAGCCTCGATTTATTTTGAACATCCCGTGAACCGGAGACCGGAGCCAACAATAGAAGAAGAAGGGATTATCCGTTATGAACTGCATATGAGATATGTTGTTCAGGGATTGCGTTATGCCCACTTTCCCTATGCTTTTCATACTGTAGGATCTGCCTTTGCAATCAGAGCCCTTGCATATGTTCTTGAGGGAGGAATGAACCGAAAAAAAGCAGGAGAAGATTTTTATTTTCTCCACAAAATCTTTCCTTTGGGGCAGTTCTCCGACCTCAATGAAACTACTGTATTCCCTTCATCCAGACCTTCAGACCGGGTGCCTTTCGGAACCGGGGCCAGTATCAGAAAATGGCTGACAGAAAAAGGAAAAAGTCTTGATTCATACCAATTTGAAGCATTTTCCGATCTCAAAGATTTTTTCATATTGATTCCTCCATGCTACAATGATCCTGAAAAAGCAGAAATCATCCTCCGGGAATCGGCCCCGGCTTCCCTTCAGAGCTTTTTAGAAGAAAATCTCTTTCTCCGGGAAATCTCTCGTATAAGGCAACACAGCGCCTCTCCCTCCAGTTTTTTGAAAGGATTCTATGCCTGGTTTAACGGATTCAGAATTGTTAAATATCTCAATTACAGTCATCAAACGATATTTCATCGCGAAGACGTACGCATCGGGGCGCTCAAATTACTCTCAGCACAAAACATTACCCTTCCTGAGGAAGATCTTTTTGCGATACTCACTGCATTCAGAAATCTGGATCGGGAAATTTATCCGGAGCCTTAGTCCCGGACTAATCTTCAAAAATGAAGACATCCTCATTGGGCAGACACATCAGATACTGTTCCCGGGCAAATTTCTCAAGATTGTCATTTCCGGATCTCAGTTCTTTGATCATGGCGCGATCCTGCTCTATCTGACGGGTATATTCCAGCACTTCGGCTTCCAGTGCATGCATCTCTCTGACCGATTGAACTCTCCGAAGCAAACTATTGTCATCAAAGAAAGTCATCCAAGCCAATACAACAAACACCGTAAGGGTATATTTGTTGGAGAAGAAGGGGGTCAAAGCGGACCAGATTTTTTTCAGTTCCATGGAAACCAATTTTCGCATCGAAGATAAATCATTCATAAAACATTACAAAATTCTTCGTATCCGGGTTTTTTCAAGCAGCCTGAGCGCTTGCAAATCCGCATTTTCAACAAGATTAATGCCCGGACGGTAACCAGGGGTAAAACTTCCCAGACAGGACTCCAGTCCCAGAGCCCAGGCTCCGTTCAAAGTGGCCCACTGAAGCAGGGTGGTCAGAGCGATCTCAGGGAATGCATCCTGAAGCACCTTCATTTCCGACACTATTGACAACTCATGATTGGAAGCCAGACTATCCGTTCCCAAAGCAATTCTCAAACCAGTCCGGGACAGACCTTCCACATCGGGAAGACGCCCTTCCAGCATGAGATTGGAACGGGGGCACAACACTAAAGCAACAGAATCCGACAACCCGGCAATGGATCCGAGTCTTTCCGGGTTTGAATAGGTATTGTGGACCAGTAATAAACGCGGAAAACGCGAAAAAAAAGGAAGCAGATGATCGAAAGAGCTTTTCCCCGGAGGAATCCAGGTTGTGAAACCCGGATATTGCTGTTCTATAAACGAGACAAAATCTCCCTCCTTCTTCAGAAATAAAAGATCCTCATGAAAAGACTCCTGATGATGTACTGAAACCGGAAGTCCGGTATGAAGAGACTCTTCAAGCAATTTTTCAAACAACTCATCGGAAACGGAATAAGGAGCATGAGGACAGAGGGATCCTTTCAGCCCGTAGTGTTCCAGACCCCGGGCCAGACCCCGTAAACGGGTCATCACTTTTTCACTCCACAGAGGATCCATGGCCGCACCCTCGAGAAAAGAATGATAATAAAGCCGGCTTTTCTGTTTGACGGGAAAACTATGATCCGTATTGGATATATCTCCGACCGCAACAATCCCCTCAGCTTCCATGTTCAGATCGGCCTGTTCCATGACCTCGTATGGACAGACCTCGGCACGGAATGCCAGAACAGAATCCAGAAAAGGAACCAATCCGGGAGCTGAGATTACCCTCCCTTTGAGATGAGAAAGTTCAAGATGGCAATGCGCATTTACCAACCCGGGAATGAGTATTCCATTATAAAACTCCACCCCATGAAATTCCTCCGGAATCCCGCCGGTATCCCTTATATTCAGGATGGTTCCGTCAGCATCAACTTCAAGAATTCCATATTTCAGCAAGGGCCCGTCTCCGGGGAAAATATAATGTGCAGAAATCCTTCTCACGGATACAGCGTCGGTTTATGTAGCGTATTAAACCATTCGGTAATAAATCTCCGGTGTATTTCTATAGCACGGCGCTCTGCAGAATATACCTGCGGAACCGCCAAACGGGATCTTCCCTCGCCGCGGGGAAGAAAATCAGCCCGTTGAATACTGTCTGCATACTGTGTACTGTCCCGCTCCGAAAGTGTTTTCCGCGTTTCGGCTCGCGACAAAGAGTCTTCTCTGGTAGCCTGCAACTCCTTTTGATATAAAGACGCCATAGTTTTTTCAAGCACCTTTTCAAATCGTCTGGTGTTTCCGGCGTAGAAATACATCGTGCTGTCATATTCAGCAATACTATATCCGAATTGACGAATAATTCTTTCGGTAAATAACTTCCCGGAATCGGGAGAACCCTGATAATCCCTGAAATGGGATGAAATATATGCCTCAGCGGTAAATAATTCTCCTAAGATTTCCACCATTTTGTCTTCAGGAATCACGTGACTTCGTGCGGACTCCCCACAGCCTGTAAAAAACAGAGAGCAACTCCCAATCAGGACGGCAAATGAAAAACGGAAAAAATTAACACCTTGAATAGCCATGGACTTCAGAGAAAAATCAATTGAAACCGGACAAAAGTACATAAAACTTTTCAAGAAAACTCTGATCCGGTTTTCTACCCAAGCGCAATGTGTTAACTTTGTCGTTTAAATATAATAAAGGCAAAATCCGGCATTTATGATGGGGACCGACTTCCTTAACGAACTGAATGAGAATCAAAAATCCGCTGTAATACATTACAAGGGACCTTCATTGATCGTAGCAGGAGCCGGATCCGGAAAAACCAGGGTGCTCACCTACCGGATCGCCTATCTCTTGAGCCTCGGCATTCCCGCTCACTCGGTTTTGGCACTCACTTTCACCAATAAAGCCGCCAATGAGATGAAAGAACGGGTAGGCCAACTGGTCGGATCCGATACGGCAGGAAAATTATGGATGGGTACTTTTCACGGAGTTTTTTCCCAAATTCTAAGAAAAGAAAATGAACATACCGGTTATCCCCGGAATTATACCATTTATGATGCACAGGATTCGAGAAACGTCATCAAACAAATCATCAGGGATCTTCAACTTGACGACCAGTTGTACAAACCCAATGATATTCAGCACCGTATTTCACAGGCTAAAAACAACCTGATCTCAGCACCGTCATACCTCGCCAATTCTCAGATTGCGGCTCAGGATAATGTGACAAAGAGGCCCAGAACCGGAGAAATATACGCCATGTATAGCTCCAGATGCCTTAAGGCCGGAGCCATGGATTTTGATGATTTGCTTCTCAATACCAATGTCTTATTTAGGGATCATCCCGAAATCCTGGATAAATACCAGCAAAAATTTAAATTTATTTTGGTGGATGAATATCAGGACACCAATTACGCTCAATACCTGATTGTAAAAAAGCTGTCCCAGATACACCATAATGTCTGCGTTGTGGGGGATGATGCACAGAGTATATACTCTTTCAGGGGAGCAAAAATTGAAAATATCCTGAATTTCAAAAATGATTATCCTGATTATGAACTCTTTAAATTAGAGCGCAATTACCGGTCCACCCGAACCATTGTCAATGCGGCCAACAGTCTGATTGCTCACAACGTAAGCCAGATTCAAAAAAATGTTTTCTCTGAAAATCAGACCGGAGATCTCATCAGGGTCATACACAATCAGACGGATCAGGAAGAAGGATTTTCAGTAGCCGGAAAAATTCTGGACATAAAGCACGAAAAACAAAAATCCTTTGGGGAAATTGCTGTCTTGTACAGGACCAATGCTCAGTCCAGAATTTTTGAAGAATCCTTCAGAAAAAGAAATATTCCATACAAAATTGTCGGAGGGGCTTCTTTTTATCAGAGAAAAGAAATCAAAGACATGATTGCCTACCTTCGGCTGGTGATTAATCCCCATGATGACGAAGCCTTCAGACGGGTCATCAACTACCCGGCCCGGGGCATCGGAGATACCACCCTGGGACATCTGATTGCTGCAGGAAACGCACAGGATCTCTCTCTATGGCAGGTTGCTTCTGACATAGACAATAAAGTGCCTGAGATGAAAGGGCCTGCACGGCTGAAAGTGCAGGGATTTATCCGGTTGATTTCCGGTTTTTCAGAACAAGCCACAAGCATGACGGCAGCCGATCTGGGGCATGAATTGGCTCAGGCAACTGGCATTCTTGCAGACCTCCGGTCGGAACATACGCCTGAGAATGTAAACCGTCTGGATAACCTTGAAGAATTACTGAACGGCATGCGGGACTTCTCGGAAGACAAATCCAATGAGTCTGTCCTGCTTTCGGATTATCTGGAAACCATTTCTCTGCTCACGGATGCCGACCAGGACAAGGGAGATGAAAAAGATAAAGTAAGACTCATGACCATTCATGCCTCCAAAGGCCTTGAATTTAATACGGTCTTCATTGTGGGGCTGGAAGAAATGCTTTTCCCCAGTCAGATGAATTTTTCATCTATACAGGAGTTAGAAGAAGAGCGACGGTTATTCTATGTTGCCATGACCCGCGCCATGGAAACCGTTTTTCTCAGTTACGCAGAAACCCGTTATAAATGGGGGACTCCGACCCAATGCACCCCCAGTCGGTTTCTCAGCGAAATAGACCGGGCTTATCTCGAAGTTCCGGATGAAACGGAACCTGAAGAAAAGACACTCCTGCGTCCTGAAAGAAATCCGGTCAAAATAAGGGAAACGGGACACGGAAGACTGATTCCCATGTCGCAGGCCATACAGGTGAATAAACCCATCGCCGCGCAGACTGGAAGTTTTGTGCCGGACTCCCCCGACTCCGTAAAGGAAGGCTTAACCATTGAACACGAAAGATTCGGACTGGGGAAAGTACTCCATGTGGAAGGCCGCTTTCCCGATACAAAAGCCACGGTGGAATTTGAACAGTGCGGACGAAAGATCCTTCTTTTGAAATTTGCTAAAATCCGTATCATCTCTTAAATACTTCCTTTTAAGAGACTATTTTTAAAACAATTCATACAATTTATAAAAAAAATTATACCTTTGCAAACCGTATTTCTCAGTAAGGAATACTGTATTTGGTTATTAATTAAAAACTTAAGTACTAAAGTGGATACTTTAAGCTATAAGACCGTCTCAGCCAACAAAGCCACCGTTCAAAAAGAATGGATAGTCATTGATGCAACCAATCAGGTTGTAGGGCGTTTGTGCGCAAGAATTGCCATGATTCTTCGTGGCAAACACAAAACCAGTTATACCCCTCATGTCGATTGTGGTGACAATGTAATTGTGATCAACGCGGATAAAGTGCGTTTCACCGGAAATAAATGGGCTGGTAAAGAATATGTCCGTCATACGGGATATCCTGGCGGACAGCGTATAGTAACAGCTTCTGTCCTCATGCAGAAAAACCCCATTGCCGTGGTTGAAAAAGCGGTTAAAGGTATGCTTCCTAAAAACCGTTTGGGCGCAGAGCTATACAGAAACCTGCATGTATATTCCGGAAGTGAGCACCCTCATCAGGCTCAGGAACCCAAAGAAATCAATCTTAACGCCATCAGATAATAAAGACCAATATGGAAGTAATTAACGCCCTCGGAAGAAGGAAAAAAGCCGTTGCTCGTATCTACGTGAGAGAAGGAAAAGGAAACATCCTGGTGAATAATAAGGATTACAAAATCTATTTCCCGGTGGGAACCTTGCAATATGTCGTTGAGCAGCCTCTTAATCTGCTTGAATCTTTAGGAAAATATGACATTAAGGTGAATCTTGATGGCGGAGGATACAAAGGACAGGCTGAAGCATTGCGTCTGGCCATTTCCAGAGCTTTTGTTAAAATGGACGAAACCAACAAACCTAAATTAAAAGCTGCCGGCTTTATGACCCGTGACCCCCGTGGGGTTGAACGTAAGAAACCCGGTCAGCCTAAGGCACGCAGAAGGTTCCAGTTCAGCAAACGTTAAGAATACCTTTTTTACAGTAAATAATTACCGGGACTCATTGTTACGACAATGGCTACCCGGAAGTTGACACCGTAATAATTATAAATCTCATGTCAAAAGTAACCATTGAACAAATGTTGGATGCCGGAGTTCACTTCGGACATCTCAAACGCAAATGGAATCCCAAAATGGCTCCCTATATTTTCATGGAGCGTAACGGAATTCACATCATTGATCTTCAAAAAACACAGGTCAAACTTGAAGAAGCTGCTGTCGCTTTGAAGCAGATTGCCCGTTCCGGAAGAAAGATTCTTT
>JAQVSH010000318.1 GCA_028700615.1 Bacteroidales bacterium | reverse complement strand
TAGCTCGTTTTATCCACTTTAGATGATTTTCTAAATTCTTCTCAATATCTCCATTTATTGCCTCAATTTGGGCTACCGCAACTCTCATTTTTTATTTAAATAACTGTGGCAAAGTAGTTGCAAGAAAGATCTTACAGTTCATCCATGTATGCCCACCCGGCACGAACATGGTTTCCAGGTTGTGGCCTTTCTCTTTGAATAATGATATGGCACCGTTCACAAGTCCAATGTACTGATCCTTTTCTCCGACATAGATACTGAATTTTTTAAATTGGTTATTATAAGCCGCTACATCAGGGTTCCAGTTGCCAAAGTTTGCTTTGAACTCCGGGGTTTGTGTATAGGGCGCATAAGCGCATACATAAGCGAACTTATCAAGATTCATAAGACCTATATTGAGCGTTGCTCCGCCACCGACTGAAAAGCCTGTTATAGCCCGGTTATTTCTGTCAGTCAGAACAGGATAATTTGATTCAATAAAGGGTATAATGTTGTTGATCATATCTTTTCCGAAAGCGTCTGACATCATAAGCCCGGTATTGGCATATGGCATTACAATGATCATAGGCTTTGCTTTTCCCTGAGCGATCAGGTTGTCGGTAATAAGATTGGCTCGCCCAACTTTAGTCCAGGTTTCTTCGGTATCCGATCCGCCGTGAATGAGATAGAGTACCGGATACTTCGTTTTACCGTTTACATCAAATCCGGGTGGGGTGTATATTAACAGTGTTCCGGTTCTATCCTGGGCGGTAGTGTAACTACGATAACTGATTTTGCCATGAGGAACGTTTTGCAACGAATGTACAAGCGGTTTGTCGCCTTTGATATCAACAAGACTGTGTTTAAAGCCTTCGTTAGAGAAAAGATAAGTGTTGTTGGGATCATTCACTTCAACGCTGTCAACCCAGAAGCTATAGGGATAAATATCGGGTTTTACAGGAGGAATGGTTATCGACCATACACCCGAAGCATCTTTAGCCATTTTCGCTGGTGCTGGAAGTATTTCAGTATCAAGAGAAACGCTTTTGGCGTTCATGGCATAAAATCTGAAAGTAACGCTATTGTCGGAATGTACTTCAGGCGAGATAACGGGGGGTCTCTGGGCCATCAGGAAAGTGCCGGAAGAGGCCAATATTATTAATGTGAATAGTATGTTTTTCATCCCTTTATATATAATCAGATTATTATTTAAAAAGTAAAGGTGCAGTATTTGCAAGGTATAATTTTGTGTTCATCCAGGTATGACCCCCTGACGATATGAGCGTCTTATGGTTGATGTTCTTTGCCTTGAGATAGTTGATGAATTCGGTTGTCTCTTTATATAGAAAGTCCTCATTACCCACGCTGACCCATAGTAATTTAAGTTTCTGATTGGTTACCTTCGGATTCTCAACAACCGTTGTGAAATCACGTTCTAGTTCTGTACTTGTCAGATATGCACTGTAGCAACATATCCAGGCAAACTTATCCATGTTTCCGAATCCGGTTCTTAGAGTCTGACCTCCGCCTCGTGAGAAGCCCCCGATGGCACGATTTTCACTGTTGGCAATTACCCTATAATTCTTTTCAACATAAGGAATAAGATTGTCTACCAGGTCTCTTTCGAAAGTCTTTGACCTCGCAATGCCCTCAGCACTTTCCCGTCCTGCCGGATCAGCCGGTTTAAGCCCTCCCTTTTGTTCTGCAATCCTGGCTTCGATATTACCATAAGGCATCACAATAATCATAGGCTTAGCTTTCCCTTCGGCAATAAGGTTATCGAGGATCAGATTAGCCTTGCCTACTTTAAACCATGTTTCTTCAGTATCAGTAGTTCCGCCTATCAGGTAAAATACCGGGTACTTCTGACCAGGATTGTTGTCGTATCCGGGTGGGGTATAAACAAGCACAGTACCGGTTGTTCCCTCAGCCGATGGGTATAACTCATAAGTTACTGTTCCGTGAGGTACATCTCTCATTGAATGGATCAGTGAAGAATCGCCACTCACATCCAATAGACTGCCTTTGAATCGTTCGTTTGGAAAATAGTGCATATTACCCGGATCCATAACCTGAACGCCATCAATAACATAGTTATAAGGATAAATGTCGGGTTTAACAGGCCCAATCGTTACACTCCATGAGCCTCTCGCGTCTTTAACCATCTGTACAGGTGCTTTTTCAGATTGCACACTCAGCTTAACATCCTGTGCATTTGGCGCGCTAATGCGGAAAGTTACAGTTTTATCGGGATTGATCTGCGGAGATCTCACAAAGCCTCCGGAAGGCTGGCCGATTGCCCATTGCGAGAAACAAATGAATGCCCCGGCAATAAGCGAACGAAAAATGATTTTTTTATTCATACTGATACGCTTTTTGTAGATGCTAATTTATTAATTCTGCTTAGTTATTTTTATATATTGAGTTATATTATTTCCTAAGCCACCGGTGAACCATGTATCTATTTCTTCTAATTTTTCAATTGCGTTTTTGGTATCTGTTACATCAGGCGATTTAACAGCGTATGCGTTTGGGTTTTCTTTTTTTATTTCGTTCAATAGCTCTGTTCTTCTGCCTGTTATTCCTACTTTACAGCCATTTTTTGTCAATAGTTTCGCAAGTTCTCTGCCAATTCCTGACGTGGCCCCGACTATTATCGCTTTTTTCATTTTGTCTTTGTTAGTTTGTTTTTCGTTTCGGCTGATAGAATGACCGAAAACCTCTAAAGCCCTCATGCACTATTTGTTAGACGTTCTGGCATTTCCCCCTTGTTTTTCTGTATGTTCTTCTTTTATCAAAAAATGAATGTTATTATATGTGAAATCATTGTTAATGTGTTGATCTAGAATATTTTATTATTTTCCTGTTGAAATACTATAATCTGAATGAGTAACAACCTTATGTCAGTATAGTTTTATATATCTATCAATCATTAAGTTGAAATAAATTAGTAATCTATATATTGCATTATGTAATTTATGGTTGCTTTTATGTAATCTATTAATTACATTTGCATGGTTATCTTAAAACTT
>JAQVSH010000317.1 GCA_028700615.1 Bacteroidales bacterium | reverse complement strand
ATTTACTTGATTTCTTTTTCCACATCATAGTGATTCTTTTTTTAAGTTTGCTGTGATTAAAGCTGTTGACCATGGAGTAGCGTCTTGTGCCAACAGCTTTTTTAATTAATAATAGTTGATATTGTTTTGCATTGACACCGGCGCGAAGCACCGAATCATCTGCCTGGAATTCATGCACCTGCTGTACAGACTGTTTCATGAGCCACACGG
Organism: Bacteroidales bacterium; assembly: GCA_028700615.1. Lineage (GTDB taxonomy): Bacteria > Bacteroidota > Bacteroidia > Bacteroidales > UBA4181 > JAQVSH01. The sequence continues at coordinate 2,804 of JAQVSH010000317.1, read as the reverse complement.
CCGGATTGAACCACTGGAAAACAATAAGAAGGTCCATTAGGATCAAATCCATTGAATGACCATGTCTTATATGGGACAATTCATGAATAAGGATCTCACGGCCGTCTTCGGTCATGTCTTTTTCCGATACCATGATATATCTCATCCAGCTGAAGGGGGCCATCTCTTTTGAATGTACAATCAGTCTGACCTTTCTCTTTACCCCTACCAGTTGATTACATTCCGAAAGAAGCGCCCGGAATGGTTCTGCCTTATTGTTTCTTCCGCCCTTACGCAACAGAATAAAAAGCTTCAGATAGCAAACTGCATAACAGATAAGACAAACCAGAATTCCCAGAAAATAAACAATCCCTGTCCATGTTACAAAGCGGGCAAGAGCGCTCGTTTCGTTGTCTTCCGTTTCCATCACACTGTAAGTCATTCCTTCCGGAATAACGAGTGCCTGAACATCCTTTTCTCCCTGTCCAAGCCATCCGAAAAGATCAAAAGACCCGAAGACACAAAGTGGCAAAAGAAGCGATACGGGCAGGACGAGCAGCCAGACAATCCGGTTGAATTTATGAAAAGTCTCGTTGGCCAGAATAAGGCGGTTAAAGAGATAAAAAAACAGAAGCAACAGGCCCGTTTTCAACAGATAGATGAGTAATGCCCCCATGATCAACTGTTTTTACGTTCCACCTCCTCAATCAGTTTCTTCAGATCATTCAGAGAAATGGCCTCCTCTTCTATGAGTGAAGATACTGCACTGAAAGCAGAACTGCTGTAGTATTTATTGATGACTCCCCTGAGAGTGGATTTCCGGTATTCTTCCCGGGTGACAGAAGCATAATACTGGTATGTATTTCCAAAGGGATTATGATCTACAAAGCCCTTTTCTTCCAATCCCCTGACTATGGTCGAGAGCGTGTTGAAATGGGGCCTCGGTTGGCTGTAACACTCCAGGAGTTCCCTTACAAACAGAGGGCCTTTCTCCCAGAACAGGTTCATTACTTCTTCTTCCTTGGCTGTAAGTTTCATGTAGTTATATTTGTACAGCACAAATATAACTACATATTTTAGTTATACAACTATTTTTTTTAGTTATTAAGAAAAATACGTCTGGCAACCGTTTTAATAGAAACAAAATCGGTACCCTTTAATGCCTTTATCATCATACGGTTTCCCTTAATATCAATTATCCAGGAATCGTAAGTATGACAATGCTGTCTGCTAACAGAAGGGATAGAATCAATAACCGAAGTCACCAGAAAGTCGCCGTACAAATGATACGGTTCAGACGGATTGTTTACCTGCAGCCAGTCTCCGTCAGTGAAAATGTAACAGCATTGATGTCCGTCTTTAAGAAAATGCCATCTGTAACGCATGCCTCCCAGAGAGAACTCCCAAAGACCCTCAATTTCCCGGGAGAAGTCTTTTTTTACACGACGTATGGAAAACGTATTATGCCGAGAGATGGATACACCGGGAAAAAGATATTCTGCAGAAAAGTAATTCATCCGATTCCTTGAAGTTTTTATGAGCGAGAAAATAAGTCTAACCGGGACATCCAGCGGAGAATTTCCTGTGATAATCAGTGCCTTTCCGTCTTCGGACATAAAAGAATAGGTATATTCATTCCCCTCATACCAATCGGCACAGGAAGTGTCGGCATAGAGGCCGCAGGCGTAAAATTCATTTCCGTTATCCCGGAATTCAAGAACTGAACAATCATTTGTACGCAGATATTTCCCGTCTACCTGATCCAGCACCCACAGACCTTTTATAGCCTGTTTGTTGTCTTCAGGAGCGCATGAGGCAAAGAAAAGCAGGAAGGATAAATAATAAATAAATACACCAAGTCTGCCCATCACACATAACTTTATGTACAAATATATTATTTTAATTTGAAATAACTAACCTTCAGTGCAATACTATCAGTCCCGGGCACTTTTACCATCGCCTCGCGGAACGGAGGAGGTCCCGTTCTGACCACGGCATTGTTGCTGAATGCATAGGGCTCGGCAGGAATCTTAAATATGGTGCGGGTGTCGAGTTGTCCGTTCCGGTTAAGATCGTGGTACGCCGAGACTGCATAGGTGCCCCGGGGAAGTTCAACAGTGAATTCCATTACGGGAGCCGTAATGTCCTTAATTATTCCTTTAAAGGGCTCCTTTAGAAACGTATGCTCCGAATTATAAACAGCCAGCAGGAGCTGACCCTGTTTGCCTTCAAACCCGGACACGGAGATCCTGAGCGGATAAACGGATTCACCGGTGTTCTGCGCCATAAGCAACACAGGATGGAATAACAGGAAAAAAACAATTTCATAAAACTTCATTATCCAAAAATACATTAAATTTCAGGAAAATTTTCACCCGGTAATGAACAAGCCCCTCAATCGTATGAATCCACAGGAATTGGGTTCGCTTTTCCCGATTTTCCTGACAAAACACAACCCGGCATGGTCAGAGCTTTTCCTTCAGGAAAAAGACCTGATAGCCGGCAGACTCGTTCAGAAAAAAAAATGCGCAGAAAATACACTGAGGATCAGACATATAGGCAGCACCTCAATCCCTGGAATAATGGCAAAACCCACCATTGATATACTGCTGGAGATCACGGATGCCACAAACTGCGACCACCTGATCCGGGAAATAAAAAATTTAGGCTACCATTATATTCCTAAACCTGAGAATCCTCCACCGCACATGATGTTTGTTAAAGGGTACACTCCGGAAGGTTTTCGCGGACAGTCCTACCATCTGCATGTCAGGTACCGGGGAGACTGGGACGAGCCGTATTTCAGGAATTACCTCTCTGCGCAC
>JAQVSH010000030.1 GCA_028700615.1 Bacteroidales bacterium | reverse complement strand
TCATTTTGGAAGTCATGCAGAAATTTAGTCGCCAAAACTATCCGTGGCTTGGAAATAAAAACATTAAATTTGAAGGAGCTTCGTACTCTTAAAGTACGCGCGATTGTTTACTGTGAAAATCTATGTTTAATACAGAATTGAAAATTGTCCGATTAATAGGGGGCTAAACCAATGGATCAGCCCCCATCGAGATGGTTGAAAAAGTTATTAAATCTGAATAGTATGAATATCAAAAACACCCTCGCCGCTTGCTCTTTTGTGTTTCTTGCGATTGCCGGATACGCGCAGAATCCGGATTTTGGAGGAAATGTAGACCAGGATCCCGGCCAATTGGATTTTAAGAAAGGCGAGATTCTGGTAAAATTCAAAGATGATACTCACATTGCCGTTTTTAAATCGGGAGGAATTGTCAGAACCGGAAATTCCGATGTTGATGACCTGACTAAGAAATGGGCGATTAAGGGCATGGAAAAGGTTTTTAGAAATGCCAGACTGCTCAAATCTGATGAGTTTATTACATTTCCTGATGGGACCAGGAAGCAATTGGAGCAGGTTTTTAATGTCTATAAGATCTCATTTGATGAGACTGTGGATGCAAGAAAGGTTGTTGAGGAATTCAAGCAACTTGCTGGTGTTGATTTTGCAGAGCTGAACGGCTCTGCTCAAATAGTAGGAGGAATACCTGTCTCTGAGCCGTTTAGTTTGCCTTCTGCTCCAAGTGTATTCAGTACGAATAGTATAAGTGGTGTCTCGCCAATAATCCCTAATGACCCCTATTTCAATCAGCAATGGTATATTCCATACGTGAAGGCAGATTCATTGTGGGGTTATACCACCGGTGACAGTACCCAGGTAATAGCCATTCTGGATACCGGAGTAGATTGGCTACATCCTGACCTTGCATCAAAAATCTGGGAAAACAACGATGAAATTCCTGAAAATGGGCTTGACGATGACGGCAACGGTTTTATTGATGATGTGAGGGGTTGGGATTTTGTGAACGATGACAATGATCCAAAAGATGATAACAGCCATGGAACTCATTGTGCAGGCATTGCTGCCGCTGAGACAAATAATGGAATCGGAATCGCCGGGGTTAGCTGGGGCGCCAGAATAATGCCAATTAAAGTTTTCCAGAGCAACGGGATAGGTTACTTTTCTGATATCGCCGACGGATTCTGGTATGCATCACAAAATGGTTCCACTATCTTCAGTAACAGCTGGTCCAGTGGAGGTGAGTCCCTGACCATCCGGCTAGCCATGGAATATGCCTATTCGAAAGGGTTGATTGTTGCAGCAGCCGGGAATATGAATTATAAAACCGATTTACCCTTCCCTCCATGGCCTCCCTATCAGCCAAATTATCCCGCATGCTATAACTGGGTGCTGGGAGTCGAAGCAACTGACCAGACCGGGAATAACACCTGGTTTTCCAATTTTGATCCGACCGGCCCGGTGATCTCAGATGGAAGACCCTATGGGAGCATGTTTTATAATGATTATGACTATAATTATGAATTGCGGGCTCCCGGAGTAAACTTTATTAGCACAGTGCCCAATGGCCTGTACCGCGTCTATAGCGGCACCTCCATGGCCTGTCCTCTCGCCGCGGGTGCTATTGCCCTGATGAAGAGCCACCTGCCAGAGCTGAGCAACGAGGAGGTTTTTGCCAAGTTGATCCAGGTGGTTAAATTAAACCAGTTTCAGGCCGGAGTAATGGATATAAAGAAATCTACTCTGGAGAATCCTCCACCGGATCTCTATTTTATTAATTATTCGATTGCTGATACATTGCCCGGATGCGATGCCGATGGAAGGGCTGATGCCGGTGAGACTATCAATTTGTTTGTAAAAATAAAAAATGCGGGGGGGGCTGCCGAAGATGTTTATACGAAAATCAGGTTTGCAGAATTTGAGGATAAATCGGTGGCTCAGATTATCGATAGCACATGCTCGATTGGAAGTATTTCTCCATATGGAACCTTGACCAGCACAAGTGGAATTAATATAAAAATTGACAGCAATGTTGTTGACGCTCGGATTATTTCATTCAAACTGCTGCTCTGGCAAGAGGGATCTACAGATACAGTGTTTACAGATATTACAATAAAAGTTGAACATGGGATCGAGATAAAAGGTACCTATTCAGGACTTTTGCACCTGACCGGTAACGCCTATTATATTGTTTCGGAAACAGCGGTAATTGATTCTTTATTGATCGACCCCGGGGTTACTCTGAGGTTTAAAAGCAATGCTTTTATTATGATAACGAAAGATCTTTATGCGGTTGGAACACCAGATAGCATGATCACATTCAAAGGCGCTGATGATTCTTTTGTTCACAGCATTACTATGGCCAATCAGGCAAATTCCAATTTTACATATTGTATTTTTGAGGATGGTGCACCAATAGGGAATACCTATTTAGTCAATCCAACCAAGATTCACCATTCGATATTCAGGCAAAATTCCGACAAGGTACTTTTTTCTCTAAAGCACAAGGGAGACTATCAGTATAACCTATTTACGGAGAATCGCTACTATAGGTGGAACACTGAAGGTGCAATGTTGCCTGTTTGGGAGTTGGCAAGGTTTATGAATAATGTTTTTGCGAGTAATTACGATTCAGGCAATACATCTGTCCTGATGATTTATGGCCACCATTTGGCGTACCCCCAATGCATGGATTCCATTGTTAATAACACCTTTATTAACAATCCTAACTATAGTTTTGGATGCTCAGACTGGAACGGGTGGCCAACAGGTATATATAAAGTAAAACAAAACTACTGGGGCACAACTGTTCCTACCAAAGTAAAATCTCAGATTCTGGATTTTTATGAAAATAGTTCTTTATCTGTTGTTGAGCCAGATACAATTCTGTTAAAGCCTCCAAAGGAGTGCCATGGCGTCGTTTGGAAAGTCGAAATCAATGACCAGAATCCACAAGATACAATAATAGAACCTGTTGGTACCGGACAACAGAAATTTACAGCATATTTTAATAGACCGATGGACACAAGTTATACCCCTTTTGTAACATTTGGTGTCCGGGCTCCATTTACCCAGAATGTGATCAATGTAAATCCGTCATGGAGCGCAGATTCTCTTTCCTGGACGGCTTGGTGCAACATCGATCGGTCTTCGGGAGATGGAGAGAACACGATTCGGGTGGCATACGCGAAAGACCCGGATCACTTCGAGATTCCGATTGAGCGAAGCCGGTTCAAATTTGTTATCCAGGCAGCCAGTTCGCAATCTATTGAGTTTGTTGCAACTCCGGGTATAGGGAAAGTATACCTGGAGTGGCCTGGTGATAATGATGGACAGGTTCTGGGCTATAATATCTACCGGTTCGATTCCGTAACAAACCCACAGCCAGGTGACACACTGCGATTAAACTCAAATGAACTGCTGACCGACTCTCTCTATACGGATTTCAATGTCATTCCCGACTCGACCTATTATTATGCATTTACAACGGTCAGTACAGATTTTTCGGAGAGCGATTTTTCCAAGATCGTTTCTGCCAAAGTATTAAAAGCTCCTAATGGCGATGCCAACGGAGACCTGGCAGTTAATGTTTTAGATATAACTTCCCTGGTCGCCTATCTTCTCAACCAAGATCCACAACCTTTCATCTTTGAAGCTGGTGATATAAATGGTGACAACACGATCAATGTGTTGGACATTATCGGCGTTGTTCAGCAGATTGCCGGAATGAAATCGGGGTTTGACGCCAATGATTGCATGGTCGAGGAAAGAGCCTGGTTACGGGTGGAGGATGGAAAGGTTTATCTGGATGCTGAAGTCCCGGTAGCAGCCCTTCAATTTGAGCTGGCTGTGGATAGCCTGAAGGAGTACCAGATCCTTTCCAAAGCTGAAGGATTTGAGTTTGCCTGGAATCAGGTTGGAAACAAGGTTTACGGCGTTTTTTACAGTATGTCCGGCGAATGGATTGAAGGAACAGACAATCCGTTGTTCGAAATTACAGGTAGTAGAGATTGGGCGTGGACCGAAGGTTTTGGCGCGACCCAGGATGGTTGCTATGTTCCAATCAAGCTCAAAACCGATAACCCACAACCCACAACCGACAATCGGTTGACGGTTTACCCCAATCCCTTCACTCAACAGATATCAATCCGCTATGATCTTTCGCAGGATGCCATGGTTCAAATAGGTGTTTGGGATCTGTCGGGCCGACTGGTCAAAAAACTGGTTCAGCAACCCCAATCGGCCGGTGCATATACTTTAGAGTGGCTGGGAAGTGATACAAATGGGGGAAAAGCTCCTGCCGGAATCTATGTGATACGAATGGAGATCAACTCAGGTGTGGGAATACCTCCTAATGTTTTTTCTGAAAAGATAGTCAAATCTGGTCAGTAACCTGAAGGAGATGATCATGAGAAAACTATTGTTGTTCACTTGGTTGAGTATGGCTTTATGGGTTGGTGGATCAGGACAGAATGTCATTAGGATTGCTAGCCAAACAGTGATTCCAGGTCAAACATACTGGATTGAAGTGGAGGTAAATAATGCAGATCCATTTGTGGCTTTACAGTTTGACCTGGCGATACCGCCAGTGTTTCGACTGGATGAATCGTCCATCCAGTTGAATCCAGACAGAATCAGCAGCCACGAAATACAGTCAGCGATACTGGATGGGGATACAGTCAGATTCATCAGTTATTCCACAGAAAATGTGAATTTTACCGGGACTTCCGGCTGGTTGATCCGGTGTAAACTGACTGCAGGTGCCATTCCGGGTGACTACACTTTTACGCCGGAAAACATCGTAGCGGGTGATGCTTCAGGAACTCCCCTGGTTTTTACTGCTGTTCCCGGTATAATTCGGCTGGCAGCACCTGATATCGAGTTGGATCAAACCAGCCTTGACTTTGGCAGGACGGCGGCGAACCAGCAGACCAGCAGGACACTGACGCTGTACAACAGTGGTAATGAAATCCTACAGATTGCTGCCATTACCAATCCGGAAAATCAGTTTACCATAGTACCTGATGCCCCATTTACCATCAATGCAGGTAGCAGCCAGACACTAAACATTACTTTCAATCCCACCTGGAAGGGAGTTTTTTCTTTCTCCGTACCGATCGCTTCTTCTGATCCGGATGAGCCGGTCTCTACTTTTCAGGTATTGGCCACGTCCTATACCATTAATGAGATCCATGTTGGAAACTTGTCGGTTTTTTCCGGCTCCTATGGTGAACTGACCCTATCAGTTAACAATATGGAACCTTTTACCGCGATCCAATTTGATTTACTGATCCCATCCGAAATGACTTTTCAGGCAGATTCAATATGGTTTATCGGACGGTCTGTCAATCACCAGATCACCGCAAGTCAGATTGATGCCAATCGGTTACGGATAGTCGGATACTCGCCTGATAACAGTTCTTTTACGGGCTCTTCAGGTGATCTTATCCAGATTGGGTTTCATATTGAGGGTACCGGCGGCTATTATGGTATCGGGATTGAGAATGGTATCATCGGTGATGCCACCGGGTCCAATATCGTCTCAGCCGTTTACGGGGGATCGCTGCAAATAGCCGCACCGGATATTAATTATCCAACGAATTTGGATTTTGGCCAAGTATCGAGTCTTGAATCAAAAACCATGGATTTGACCATTACCAACACAGGCAATGACGACTTAATTCTTACTGAGGCCGACTTCAATAATCCTGTTTTTTCATTACTGACAGGTCTTCCTTTGGAAATTCCCATTGGTCAGCAACGACTAGTCAGTGTAAAATATCTGAATCCGGTTGAAGGGTTGCAAGCGGGAAGATTGCGGCTATTTTCCAATGACCCGGATGAAAATCCTGTGATCATTAATTTATCCGGATCAACCTTTATTCCAAATCAGGTCTATGTCCAAAATCTGACAGATACATTGGGAACGGATGTATTATTGGAAATCGCGGTAAAAAACTTTGAGGAATTCGTTGGGCTTCAACTGGATATATCTTACTCCAGTGACACTTTCAATCTCGATATTGCAAATACTGTGACGACTACCCGTCTTCCGGATCATCAGGTTGAGGGAACTCAAATCAGTGCCGGGAAAGTCAGGATAGTGGTGTACTCGTTAAGTCAGACACCTGGAACTGGAGGTGATGGAACTGTGATTAGAATACCAGTAGGGTTGCTCATTCAAAAAGCAGGCCATTATCCGTTTCACATCGAGAATGTAATCTTAGGTAACTCTCAGGCTGAAAATATCATTTGGGGAACTACCGATGGAGTCATGACACTTCAAGCTCCGGAGGTTACTGTCCGTAAAAGTTTAAACCAGGGATGGACATGGTTTTCCATTAATGTCGAGCCCCAGTCATGGGCGCTAGCTGATGTTTTGCAATCTATTAATCCTTCCGACAACGATTATATTAAAAACCAGACTGCCTCATCGACTTATTATGATGGGTTTGGATGGTTTGGAGATCTGAACACTTTAAATCCCAGGCAATTATTCAAGATAAAACTGGCCACTGCTTCAGAGCTCGTTCTCACTGCGTCTCCGGTCAATCCGGAAGATTATCCGATTTCACTGGTTACCGGCTGGAACTGGATTGGCTTCCTGCCCCAAACAGCCCAATCGGTTGTTGACGTTTTTACAGGATATCCATTATCTGAAAACGATTATATTAAAAATCAGACCTTATCAACCACCTATTATGATGACTGGGGCTGGTTTGGCGAAATGGCCAATCTTGAACCAACAGATGGTTACATGTTGAAAACCAGTCAAGGAGGGATTCTTACCTATACAGAACAAGAGCCACTGAAGAATGGTAACCTGGGGTCTGATAAGTTGAAAGCATTCGACATGATTCAACCGGAATCTTATGAGCATTCAGGACAGATCACTGCCTCCATTTATCTGGATGGACGAAATTTTAGTTCCGAGGATTACTGTCTTTTTTCGGTGGTTGATGGGGAAGTCCGTGGTGTTAGCCGTGGAATGTGGTTCGAACCTGGGCAAGCCTGGATTCATAATCATCTTACCTACAGCAATATTGAAGAAGGCGACACGGTCCGGTTCAGATTGCATGATACACAGATCGATGCTTGGTACGAGTTTGAGGAATTCGTCGTTTTTAAGACTGATATGCTGGTTGCCAATGCCAGGGATCCTTTTATCCTTAAGAATTCGGCTCTACTTTCTTCTTCTGATTATTGCCTTGAGCCTTCATTGGATGTTTGGCCAAATCCGGTTAGCACCATTGCCACCATACGCTTTACCATCCCGAATGACCAGCCAGTAAGCATCGAAATGGTTGATTTCACGGGCCGGGTTATTGACCATATGAACCTAGGGGTCTGTAAAGGAGGCAAGTATACCCACGAATGGGATATCGGAAACCTGATCCCCGGGATTTACTATTTACGGTTGACGGGAAGGCCTGAAGTAAATGCAAAAGTGATAGTTTCAAGATAGTTTATGGAAATGCCATGTTTGAAAAATAACGATAACCTCACTTATAACCCAACTAATTCAATGAAACGAACTGCTTTATTCTGGTGCTTTCTGCTGCTCACAATACCGTGTGAAGCTCAAATATCAGAATGGACTAACTATACCGCTGGTTCTATGGTTAAGTCAATAGCCCAGGAAGGAGAATATCTCTGGATTGCGGGTGGTGGTCTGAATCAGTTTAATAAGCTGACAGGAGAAAACGTTAATTATAACAATGCTAATTCAGGTTTACCTGGTAATGATGTTCAGCATGTTGTGGTGGATAAGATCGGTAATAAGTGGATTGGAATGTATTCTGGGTCACTTGTCAAGTTTGATGGGACCTCCTGGAGCGAATTCAAACCACCTGTGCAAAATTGTGGAATAACAGGAATCGTTATTGATACTAAAGGCTCTATTTGGGTTGGATCTTGGAGCGGTGGTTTGTGGCAATTTAAAAATAACTCATGGACCGTTTACAATAATTCAAACTCTGGTCTTCCAAACGCTTATATATGGTGTATAAATATTGACAAACATGACAATATTTGGATCGGTATGAATGGAAACCTAGCCAAGTTTGACGGAGTTGAATGGACTGTATTTAATTCAACGAATTCAGGATTGCCGGGAGTTGCAGTCAGTTGTATTGCCTTTGATAACCTTGGGAATAAACTGATCGGGACTCAACAGGGAGGATTAGTCAAGTTTGATGACACCAATTGGATTCGTTCTCCATTGGCAGACGGACATTATTTTGATGCCATTGCAGTCGATAGAGACAACAACATTTGGGCTGGCAGCATTAACGGAGATAAAATATTTTGTATAGGCTCCGATGGTGTTGTTTCTTTTTCCAGGACCGGAGGAATCATGAGTATCACAGTAGATTCAGAAAACACAAAGTGGGTTGGAACATTCCTGTTAGGATTATTTAAATTCGATAATCTAACCTGGACATACTGTAAAACCGGAAATTCTGGCCTGACCCAAGACAGGATATGGTCGATATTCCCTGATCAGAAAGGAAATATTTGGATGGGCACCGAACAAAGAGGAATTGTCAGATTTGATGGGACAAGCTGGACTGAATTTCCAATGTTGAATAACTCGTTTCGAACTAGTCCCGGTGTAATGCAAATCTGTGGGGACAAGGACGGGAAGGTTTGGATGGCGTCTGAACAAGGAGTGGGAGTATTTGACGGAAGTAAAATGGAAATTTTGTCACCAGAAAACTCTCAATTGCCGGAATACTTTGTTAGGTCGATAGCGATTGACCAGCATGGGAATAAATGGTTTGGTATGAATACCAAAGGATTAGTTAAATATAACAGTGCCCAGTATGAATTATTCAATACGGCTAACAGTGAAATGCCAAGTGACGAGGTCAGCGCCTTGGCTTTAGATCAGCATGGTAGTCTGTGGATTGGTTTTGGAAATACTGGAAATATTGCAAAATTCACGGGCCAGGACTGGGTAATCTATCGAGGATCAGGTTCTCGTCGCACCAATGATCTCTTCTTTGATCATCTGGGCAACTTATGGGTAAGCGGTGGTTTTTGCGAGATAACCTCAATGTTTGATGGGGCTAAGTGGACTCACTTTCAAAATCTATTCAATAACAATAGGGTTCGGGAAGATGACAATAATACGCTCTGGTTTGCTGGGTATTATAAAGGTGTCTCTATTCTAAAAGACTCTCAATGGATTAACATATCAGAAGGGAATTCCGGCTTGTCAAGTGATATGGCAACGGCGTTAGAATTTGACCGAAACGGTTACCTTTGGATTGGTACGTATGGGGGTGGTTTATCTGTTCTTCGAGCGAATAACCATTATTCGTGGTGGGCCGATCCGAAACTCTACAGCAGTGATGGTGAAATTGTGGCTGAGGTAGCAATTGATGGAGTAATAGTGACAGGTGGAAATGGTATTCTTGGTGGGTTTGTAGGTGATGAATGCCGTAGTGCAATGTCGTCTGGTATCGAGGGGCCTTCAGGTAAATTTGTGTTTATTTTACGCTGTTATAGCAATCAGGAAGTTGGTGAAATCCTGAATTTTAAGTACTTCGATCCGTCCACCGAAAAAGCCTATTCAATCAGTGAAACAATCCCCTTCGAGTCAAATATGAGGGTCGGGGATGCTTTGAATCCAACAAATCTTAACGCTTATTCCAGAAGCCAGATATCGAAAAATTTGAATACCGGCTGGACCTGGTTCAGCCTTAATGTCAACGATACGGATATGTCCACAGCACATGTTCTCGGCGACCTAAATTCCAGAGAAGGGGATTATATAAGGAACCAGACGGTTTCGTCTACCTATTATAATGGAGCAGGCTGGTTTGGTGAACTCACGCAGATCGATCCGAAAGAAATGTACAAAATTAAACTGTCAGCGACGGATACATTGAAATTTGCAGGCATACCGTTAGATCCCCTGACAACTCCGGTAACGATAAAGACCGGTTGGAATTGGATTGGCTATATCCCTCAATCAGCGAAGCCGATTACTCAAGTTTTATCCACAATGATCCCGGTTGCTGACGATTACATCAAAAACCAGACAAAATCAAGTACTTTCTATGAAGGTTCCGGTTGGTTCGGGGAATTGCTAAATCTCGAACCTTTGGATGGGTATATGCTGAAAACCAGCCACACCGGGACCCTAACTTATCCGGCAGGAGAACCTTTGAAGCTGGGGGTAACTGGTGAAGAGGAGACCAGAGACCTGAGACTTGAATCTGGGACAAGCTTTTATCCAGCATCTTTTGAGCATTCAGGACAGATCACTGCCACCATTTATCTGGATGGACGAAATTTTAATTCCGAAGATTACTGTCTTTATTCGGTGGTTGATGGAGAAGTCCGTGGAGTTAGCCGGGGACTGTGGTTTGAACCGGGGCAAACCTGGATTCATAATCATCTTACATACAGCAATATTGAAGAAGGTGACACGATCTGGTTCAGATTGCACAATAAGCAGTCGGATACTTGGTACCAGTTTGAAGAATTCGTTGTTTTCAAGGCAGATATGCTGGTTGCTAATGCCATGGACCCCTTTATCCTTAAAAATTCGACCTTACTGAATCCGACCGCTTTGAACCGTGAGTCAATATTGAACGTTTATCCAAATCCAGTGAGTTCCCTGGCTTCTGTCAGGTACTATCTGGCCTCTGACCAACCGGTCACTATTCAGATTGTCGATTATTCGGGCCGAATAGTTGATGAGTTGAATATGGGAAAACAGCAAGCCGGAAATCATCTTGCGATGTGGGATACAAGAACGCTGGAGCAGGGGTCGTACTTTGTGCGAATGAAACATGAGAAATCGGTTTATAAGAAAATGTTGATCATCAGATGAATCAAATCTATCTGATGGAGACCACTGGGACAACCGGGAAAATCAGAACAGGATACTCTTTGAAAATTTATCAGATATGAGATTTTGGGTACTAGTTGGTTTGTTTTTGCAGCTTTTACCTCAATGGGTACTATCCCAAAATGTACTGTCTGTCAGAAGTGCGACAGCAGAATCAGGTCAAATGGCTTATCTGGAAATTGAAGCCGTTAATAATCAGCCATTTGTTGCTTTTCAATTTGATCTGACGTACAATAACACCATCTTTACTTTCGATAAAAGTCAGAGTGCATTGACTGATAGAAAAGACGGACATTCCCTGAGTTTGTCGGAACCGGCAACAAACATCGTCAGGGCTATTGCTTACTCAGGCTCACAAAAATCGTTTAAAGGAAGCAATGGAGCGATTATCAGGATTGCCTTTCTATGTAGCAGTCAAGACTTTGGCAACTTTCTCTTCTCTATATCAAACGCTATACTCGCCAATAGCCTATCGCAGAATATTTTAACTCAGACAATTAATGGATCACTCACCTTGGGTAAAACACTGAGGGTTCAGTTAAATCAGGGTTGGACCTGGATTTCGGTTAATATTGACTCAGGCACTTGGGATATTAATGATGTGATGGAATCGATTGATCCCAAACCTGGTGATTACATAAAGAATCAGACGGTTTCAGCTACTTTTTATGATGGATATGGATGGTTTGGTGATTTGTCAGTCATTGACCCAACATTGATGTACAAGATAAAACTGGGCTCTACCGCAACTTTGACTATTTTTGGCACCCCAGTCGCTTCTCCCGATCATCCGATTTCTATCAAACAGGGTTGGAACTGGATTGGTTTCTTGCCACAGGTGCCTTTGTCAACCCAGATGGCATTGTCGACAATCAATCCTGCCGTTAACGACTACATCAAGAATCAGACTGTGTCCTCCATGTATTATTCCGGTTCAGGCTGGTATGGGGAATTGCTCCAGCTCAAACCAGGTGAAGGGTACCTGTTAAAAACCGATCATGATGCAACACTAACATATCCTATCAATTAAAATTAAGTAACTTTAAGAATTCTTTAAACGACCATGAGGCAATTGCAAAATTGTAATACCCAAATCGCACTTCCATCCTTATTGTTTAGATTAAGAAAGGATTTTTATTGAGATTCATACAAGAGACAATACTATTCATACATTATCCCAATTTATGCATTAGAAATTTGAAACGGAGGTGATAAATTCGATACTTTCTCAAACAACCCCTCCAAAAAGAGTCGCCGATTTTGTTTGGCGGAGAGCATCAAGGTCGTTTTTCGACCCG
>JAQVSH010000316.1 GCA_028700615.1 Bacteroidales bacterium | reverse complement strand
GTTCAATGTCCAGAATTTTCGTGCGGTTTCCAAAAGATTTTGGGTTCCCAGAATATTGGTCAACAGAAACAGCTGGGGATTCTCAATGCTTCTGTCTACATGAGACTCCGCGGCAAAATTAACCACAAAATCAATCGTATATTTAAAGAAGATCTGTCTTACTGCTTCTGCATCACAGATGTCCCCCTTTTCAAAATGACAGCGGGGGTCTTCCAGTTCACGGGTGAGCGTGCCCAGATTTCCCGCATAAGTAAGTGCATCATAAACAATAATCTGCACATCCTGATAGGTGCTTAGCATGTATTTTACAAAATTGGATCCGATAAATCCGGCCCCACCGGTTACTAAATAGGTTTTCATCCGTTTCTGTATTTGTTTATGTGATCGAAGATACGGTTTTTATTCCTGAAAGGAAAAACTAAGTTACTTTTGTAACCGGAGATTACCGCAATCTGTGAGAAACGCTTATGTGGGAAGTATTCAACAGCATACATGATTTACCCGTGGGATTATGGGATGAAAAAATTGCCCGGGGTTCTGTGAGCCTGGATTCCCGTTTGATACAACTCTGTGAAGCATCCTGCAGGGAAGATGCCTTCCGGTATTTTCTCTGCAGGGATAACCGAAAGGAACTGATCGGGATTTTTTTTGTCATGCTGACACGCGTCCATCCGTTTTCTCTGGCAGGTATACGGAATGCGCGGATCAACAGGGCCGGATTCAGGGCTGCGGTTTCTGCAACGCCAGAAACCAGCGGAGCTCATTTTTGGTTTGACCCCGTTGCTTTTACCCCGGAATCATTTATAAGGTCTGTATATCAGGAAATTATTTCTCTTCCGGATCGGTTTTCTGTCATCCTGTTTCGGGATTTTTTCTCTGAAGAGACTGCAATATTCAGGAACATCCTCGATGAGATGGGATTTCTTTCCGCAGAAGGATTAACCGTTACACAAATTCTGATTCCTGAAGACGTCCATTCTCCTGAGGCCTATCAGGGTATATTATCCGGTAAACAAAGATATGACTGGCGGCGTTATGTGAAAAATCTGGACCAAAGCCGGTACCGGATAGAAGTTCCCGAAAGCTATGAATTATCAGAAATTTATCCTCTATATCTTGAAGTGAATCAACGGGCCCGCGAATGGAGGTCTGTTCCCCGCAAAATCTCCTATTTTTCCGACCTGAAGAAAATATATGGCGAAGATGCGGAGATGCTGATGATCAGAGAAGTTTCAACCGGGAAATGTCTTGGCTGGATGCTTATTCTTTTCTTTCAGAAACAGAGTTATTTAATCTATATCGGATTTAGTAAAATTTCAGCATTAACTTTGTGGCATAATTTATTGATTGCTTCGATTGAACATTCTGTTTCGAAAGGTGTTAAAGTGGTTGATTTGGGAGTTACCCATGAATCGGCAAAGAAAAGATTTGGAGCCAGGGGACTGCCGGTAAGATATTTTTATCGTTTTCGCAATTTCTGGTTGAATGTTTTAATGCCGGTATGGGTTAAATTTTAATATTTTATGTATGTTATCTTGTAAACCTTATATTCCTGCTGAACATCAAAAATTTGTTTCCGAACTATTTAAGGAGGCTTTTCCGGGATACTCACCCGTTGAGCTGGAAAAATGCATTATCGCCGCCAACGAAGGACGAATTCATTGTCCGATGTTGTACGACAACGGCAACAATCCGGTAGGGTTTGTTTTCATGAAAGACTACGGGACTTTTAATTTTGTTTTTTACTTTGCGGTTTCTCCGCATTGTGCAGGACATACCTACACCATGACCTTTCTTGAAAAATTGTTTCAGCGGGATCCCCGTCAGTTGATATGGGAAGCCGAAAGGCCTGTCACTGATATCGGAAGACACCGGATTGCTTATCTGAAGCGTTGCGGATTGGTCTTGAATAACTATGATTATAAAACCCTGATGCCGGATATGGTTCCCCCGGGCGTACAGTTTTACCTGATGTCCAGAACCCTCCTTTCTCAGGAGGAGTATTCGGAAATCATCAGAATAACCAGTGAAGACATTGATTTTTAGTGGAGGAAATTATACACTTCAGAGAGGTTACCCCTGACGACAGGTCCCGTATCGAAAAGGCTTTTTATGACAGCCCTTCCGGACAGCAGAATCATTGTTTTCCTGTGTTATATCTATACCGGGATACCTATCATACAAGGATCGCTTTTTATAAAGGTTTTTTGCTGGTTCAAATGAGGTATCTGGACCGTCTTTGTTTTTTCTACCCGGTGGGAGAGGGCGACCTGTCTGAAGTTATAGAAGCAATGATATCCTGTGCTAAAGCTTCCGGTATGGTCTTTGTCATGATCAAACTGACCCGGGACCAAAAAGAAGAACTCACTTCCCTTTTTCCCGGACGTTTTCACTATAGTCTTTCCCGGGGAGATTTCGAGTATATCTATCAAACAAAAAAACTGCAAAATCTGACAGGGAAATCGCTTCAATCCAAGCGAAATCACATCAATGCTTTGATGAAAGCCTATTCCTGGGCATATGAGGATCTATGCCTTGAAAATCTCCCGGAGTGTATTGAGTTTTCTTCCCGATGGACCCGGGATATGATGAATCACAGGATGAAATTTTCTGATTCGGGAAATTATGATGTGATTGCCCTGAATCATGCTCTGGAAGAATATTTTGAAACAGGACTACTGGGAGGACTCATCCGGCTGAACGGCCGGGTCTCTGCTTTTTCAATAGGATGTCCTGTTGGGAAGAGTACCCTGAATGTACTTTTTGAACGTGCAGACAGTTCTGTAAGAGGTCTTTATCCTCTTATATGTCAGCAATTTGCAATTCATGCAGGGAGGAATTATCTGACGATAAACCGGGGTGAAGACCTGAATCATGAGGGTCTCAGAAAGTCAAAACTCTCGTGGAAACCCGATATATTACTGGAACTTTATGAGGTTACTCAAAAATATAGCATATGAACTTAATCCTGAATTCACGGTATAGATACCTCTGTTATCTGCTTTTAATTATTCCGGTTT
>JAQVSH010000315.1 GCA_028700615.1 Bacteroidales bacterium | reverse complement strand
CGGAATCTCCCTGCCCCCCTTTGTATTTCCAGTGGGCGGCAAGCCCCTTTTCGGCAATCTCATTCATCCGTACGGTACGGATTTGTACCTCGACCCATTTCCCGCCGGGAACTACTACCGTAGTGTGCAGGGATTCATACCCGTTACTTTTGGGAACGGAGATCCAGTCTCTCATACGCTGGGGGTTGGGCTGGTAAAAATCAGTAATGATGGAGAAAACCCTCCAACAATCGGACTTTTCTTTTTCGGGAGGAGAATTCAGAATAATCCGGATAGCAAAAATATCATACACCTCCTCAAAGGAGATGTTTTGTTTCTGCATCTTATTGTAAATTGAGTATACCGATTTGGTACGCCCTTTAATTTCAAAATCAAATTCCTGTCTGGTCAGTTCTTCCTGAATAGGATGGATAAAATCCCGGATGAAACGGTTTCTCGCAGCAGTCGTTTCTGTAAGCTTACGCTCAATATTGTGATAATCTTCCGGCTGAATATGTTTCAGGGAAAGATCTTCCATTTCCGTTTTAATCTTATATAAACCCAGTCTGTGTCCCACCGGGGCATAGAGATGAAAAGTATCCATCGCGATCCCGTAACGCTCAGCTTCAGGATAATCTTCCAGATGTTTCATCAGTACCAGCCTTTCTGCCAGTTTGATCAGAATGACCCGGACGTCCGTCACAAGGGAGAGTAGTAATTTTCTGAAATTTTCAGCCTGATCCGAAGACGTTTTGGTCTCGATCCGGTCCATACGTACCAGATCAGAAGTGATCCCGGCAATCCGGTCCCCAAAAACCTTTCTGATTTGCTCTGCATCCAGGTATTCTTTCGATACGGAATGATATAACAGGCTGCTTATGGCAGAGGTTTTTTGCAATCCGATTTCTTCCACCACCAGAGTGGAGACTTCCATGCATTGCATCATCTTTGATTCCCGAGATGCAATTTCACTTTCGGGGAATGAATCCCAAACCATCCGGAATGCTTTGCGAAGATCCTTCAGATCCTCTTTTTCCAGGAATGTTTTGCATACCCTTAAAAGCTTACGATATCGGTTTTCAACCGTACGGGATACATATATCTTGTCAGGTGTTGATTCCATTGCCTTGATAATTAGCACTCTGAATAAACGGGAAAGCCCTCCGGGTTTTCTGCCAAGTTACTAAAAATCTCCTGGTTTATAAAGAAACTCCTCTCCGGAATAATTAATTGGTCCGAAAATGTGTTTTAGGGAGGGATTATGTAAATTCGCTCGTAAAAAGAAACCTGTTTTTATGTCCTCCAATCAACCTTTAGCAGATCGCATGCGTCCGGCAGGTCTGGACGATTACTTCGGCCAGCAGCATCTTGTCGGGCCGGGCAAAGTGCTGCGGCGGATGATAGAGTCCGGACAGGTACAATCATTTATTTTATGGGGGCCTCCCGGCGTGGGAAAAACTACGCTGGCAAGGTTGTTGGCCAATTCCCTGGATCGGCCTTTTTTCTCCTTAAGCGCCGTAAATTCCGGTGTAAAAGATGTCCGGGAGGCCATTGATACTGCCAAAAAACAACAATTTTTTGACCGCCCGAATCCGATTCTTTTTATTGATGAAATTCACCGTTTCAGCAAATCTCAGCAAGACTCCTTATTGGGTGCTGTTGAACAGGGGGTGGTTACCCTGATCGGAGCCACTACCGAGAATCCTTCTTTTGAAGTCATCTCGCCCCTGCTGTCCCGTTGTCAGGTTTATGTTCTCAAACCGCTTGAAATCAATGATTTGCTTGGCATTATTGATCGTGCCCTGCATCAGGATTTAGAACTTCGTTCTAAAAATATTGTCATAGAAGAATCCGAAGCACTGATCCGGCTTTCCGGCGGCGATGCCCGCAAATTGCTGAATGTTTTGGAGATTACCGTTCATGCGCTCAGTGACGAAAGCGTTGACGAAAAGGATCCGATCGTGATCACCAATGAAAAGGTGATGGAAAAGATTCAGCAAAACCTGGCTTTGTATGATAAAAATGGGGAGCAACATTATGATCTGATCTCAGCATTTATTAAAAGCATACGCGGAAGCGATCCCAATGCGGCGGTTTATTATCTGGCCCGGATGATCGCCGGGGGAGAAGATCCCCTGTTCATCGCCCGCCGCCTGATTGTGCTGGCTACCGAGGATATCGGTCTGGCTAATCCCAATGCATTGCTTCTGACCAACAGCTGTTTTCAGGCCGTACATCAGATCGGAATGCCCGAAGGCATGAAACCTTTATCCCAAACAGCTATTTATCTGGCTACTTCGCCCAAAAGCAATTCGGCTTACATGGCGATAGAAAAAGCTTTGGCTCTGGTCGAACAAACCGGGGATCTTCCTGTGCCTCTTGCCATCCGCAATGCGCCTACCAAACTGATGAAAGATCTGGATTACGGAAAGAATTACCGTTATGCCCATGATTTTAAAGATAACTTTGCAGAAATGGAATTTCTTCCTGAAGAGATTGCTTCCCAAAAATTTTATGAACCTCAGTCCAATCCCCGGGAAACTGAAATTTCACAACATCTGCGTAAACTATGGAACAAAAAATACGGATACTAAAAACCCCGGCTATGTATAATATTCCTAATCTCCGATATCCCGATTCTTCCGGATTCTTTTTACTGGCGGGACCTTGCGTGGTAGAAAGTGAAGCCCTGTGTTTTGAGGTGGCTTCCAGATTGATGGAAATCACCGATAAACTTCAGATACCCTATGTTTTTAAGGCTTCTTACAAGAAGGCCGATCGCTCACGTCTGGACTCTTTTACAGGAATCGGGGATCAGAAAGGCTTGGAAATTCTGGCTAAAGTGAGGGATACGCTCCATGTACCGGTGATGACCGATGTCCATAGTCCGGAGGAAGCCGTACTTGCTGCTGCCTATGCCGATATTCTTCAGATCCCGGCTTTTTTGTGCCGTCAGACTGAATTACTGATTGCCGCGGCTCAGACAGGGAAAGTGGTGAATATTAAAAAGGGGCAATTTCTTTCTCCCTCCGTGATGCGTTTTGCTGT
>JAQVSH010000314.1 GCA_028700615.1 Bacteroidales bacterium | reverse complement strand
CTTTGTTCTGTTTTTTACGTGAAGTCCCACGGCTCGTAATGAATGGTACAGGAGTTCAGAGCAAAATACGGTACCGGGATCCTCGGTAATCCAGTCATAATCGTATGCCACACCCGAGAAACTTAACGCTTTTCCAATGAAATCCTCTCTCTGGCGTGATCTCCCGTTAAAAGCAAACGCCGCAAAGTGAGTAAGGCACGAACTCTCGTTCAGATTGGAAAGTTCCTGAACGGGATGGACGCTAACACCATCTGACTGACTATCAAGCACATATATGTCAACGCAATTCATAAGGGTATCGAGCGTACGGTACAAAGCACCCGATGTATCAATATGTGAGGCCATTTGCGCTTTAGTCCCAAGAAAAACGCCCGAATGTTTCCATTCTCCGGGAATAAGTTCGCATAGGGGATAGTTTCGGGTCCGGGTAAAGAATATACTGCCCGGCGGTAAATCTTTAATAAAGTCTCTAAGTTCATTAAAATTAATATCAATATCCTCAGAGACAACGGGTTTTATATGAATTTTTCCAGCCCATCTGACCAGTGGTTTCTGAAAAAACAATCTGACATTGTCAACAAACCTTATATTGCCCGGAAAGAATAATGAAAAAAGGATACATAGTATACAAAATACCGCCGAAAAACCGATAATTCTATTAAGCACCTTCATTTAAAATACTTTCCGAAAGAAAGTAAAGATACAGAAAAGATTTAAAAAGACAATCTTAAGCGCACATAGATATTCCGGCCCGGTTCAACACTTATATCGCCCCTGTTGGTAGACAGGTGATTAGTGTAACGGTTATTGGTAATATTATCCACTCCGGCAAAAAATTGAAATCTGACTATTCCCAGATCAAAGGGAACCGTATTCAGCACGGCGTCCATCCGATAATACCCGGGCGTTTCTTCTTCACCTTCTGCGATTTTATCCTGCCTTGCCGCGCCGAATACAGAAAGATCAACCGATCCTGCCTTCTTAAAAGTATAACGTAGCCCCATCCGGCCGTTAAGCGGAGGTATAAGAGGCAGATTATCCTCTGTCTCCAGGGCAATACCCCTGACATAGGCACCCGACCCGTAGAGCACAAAATCAGAACTGAAATTGTAGGCGAACTTCATATCAAACCCGTAAAGCAATGCTTTTCTTACATTGGCATTGACCAGTGCAGGCAGGGTATCTGGCTTGGATTCGGCAGTAAGTGTATAGATAAATTCTCCCGGGGTCTCTATGATCATATTGCTCAAACGGTTTACGAACAATCCAGCCTGCAGGTTAAATTTTGATTTCCAGATCCTGAGCCCCAGATCTGCCGAATAAGATGTTTCGGGTTTGAGCGAGGGATCCCCCAGGCGCACGTAATTGCCAAGGTCAATGAACTTGAAACGTTCTTCCAGCGAAGGGGATCTGAAAGCCCTGGCCAGATTCAGGGACAGATGAGTCTGCTCAAAGAGCTTATATAAAAATCCGGCATTGGCACTCCATGATAAACTGTTCTCACGGCCGGCATTAAAAGTTATTTTTTGGGTAGGAGGTGCATCATTTCTAACCCCGTTGGTAATGATATAGTCTACATCCGTTCCCTGCTCGTTTTTTATAAGTATGCCGTCAAACCTTCCACCGAAAATCATGGTTAGTTTGTCGTTTAAAAAGCGCGTTTCATTCTGAAAGAAAATCCCTGCACTGCTGAAGCTCGATTGTGGGATGGGCGTCTCGCCCCTAACAATGTTATTGGTTTTTATTATGGTCCCGACGGGACCCAGGATATCTACCCTAATGTGTTTTTCCCTTCCAGTCTGCAGCTTGCGGCCCCACACATCCACACCCGCGATAAGCACATTCCTGGACGACAGATCCCAGGTTCCCTGCAGCTGCACTCCGTTGGTAAGGTGCTTTCCTGTAGGATAAAAAACTTCAGGGGTTGTACGCTGGGTGTTTCCGTTGGGAAGGGTGGCGTTTGTAACGGAATTAGGTTCCAAAGCCACGTCACGGACAATATATTGAGTGAAATATTTAAATTCCAGAGAAGACCACTTATCTGTTATGTTGGATATCTGGTAACTGGCCGATAGCAAGTGACGTCCAATATCTTTGTATGTTGCAGTGGCAGGTCCGGGAAAAGCATTTCCGCCAGGAATGCCTACATCGGTAGACCAGTTGCGTTGGTATTGAATTTTAAACAGATGGTTGGGCAAGGGTTTTATCCCGAATTTTGCCGAGATGTTATTTGTGGTATATTGGCTGTTGGGCAAAATGCCGTCCGGTGTACGTAAATCATCCGCTTTGGCGTATGTCCCGGCTACATTCAGAAACCATTTTCGGGATCCGGTACTGACCGAGGCATAATTGGAAAACAGCCTGTTAACCGAGGCAAAACCCGAGATGACATCTGCCGACACATATGGTTTTGCACCAAAGTGCCCCTGTTTTGTAATAATATTCACGATACCTCCCATTGCGCCGGTGCCGTACAGGGAAGACTGCGCTCCCTTGATAACCTCTACCCGTTCAATGTCGTTAACGTCAATCATACTGAGCGATGCCGTGAGATCAGTGGCCGTTTCCACCCTGTTCCCGTCAATCAGGATCACCAGACGGTCTTCATTAAAACCGCGCACATTGATATTTGTGGCCCAAACCCCGTCTCCGCCCCTCGAAACACCCGGTTCTTCTTCCAGAACATTGGCAAGCGTAAGGGCAGAACGTTTCCGGTAGTCAGAAGAATCAACAACTACCATGGAGACAGGAAGTTCTTTTATCTGCCTGTTGAGTCTGAGACTTGTAACAACTATTTCTCCCAGCGGAACCGGAATGGAATCATATGTATTCTGGCCGAAGGCCGTTAATGAGAAAGCGACCAGACAGAGAGTCGTCCAAAAAGAAAGGTGTTTTTGTGTCATTTTATATATTCTTTAAGAGTACCGATTTTACCTGGATCCCGTCTAAGCGGCCAAGGCGGCCTGTAAGAGATCCGATCTCATCTGTGGTACCTTCAAGAATAAGGGAAATAAGACTCTTGCCATTACTCCGCGGCAGACCT
>JAQVSH010000313.1 GCA_028700615.1 Bacteroidales bacterium | reverse complement strand
CTGTACTTGCCGGAACGGATCTCGAGTGCGGCACTAGTTATGAAGCCCTTATTGAAAGTTTGAAAAAAGGTCTTATCAACGAAGCCGACCTTGACGTGGCTCTAAGACGCATTCTCCGCTCACGCATTGAACTCGGCATGTTCGATCCGGAAGAAAATCTTCCCTGGAAAGATCTCAATGAAAGCACACTGAGCAGTCCTTCCAATACTGCACTCGCCCTTAAAGCAGCCCGTGAAGCTATGGTTCTTCTGAAAAATGACGGAGTACTCCCCCTTTCCAAAGACATAAAGACCATTGCCGTGGTTGGTCCCAATGCAAACGATGTTTCCATGCACAACGGGAACTATAACGGCATTCCCACGGCAGAAAACGCCATCTCTATTGTTGACGCTATCAGAAAGGCTGTTCCCGATGCAGAAATTATCTATGACAAGGCTTGCGAGCTGGTGGACAAATACCTCACCACCGACCACATGATAGATATCAACGAAGGAAAAGGCCTTTATGCCGAGTTTTTCAACAATCAGAAATTCGAAGGTACCCCCGCCAACTCGGGCTATTACACAACTGTCAATATGAGAACTTTCGGAGATTATCGTTTTGCCGACAGTGTAAACCAGACAAACATATCGGCCCGTCTTTCGGGTAAATTCGTTGCCAGTTTCTCAGGCAACATGTTCTACTCTCTTGTTGGAAGCGATACTTATAAATTTACTGTAAACGGGAGGAAAGTAGCTGAACAGACAGAACCGGCCAGAGGATTCGGGTGGTTCAGATCGTCCACTCCCAGTACCACTTTCCCGGTAGTTAAAGGACAAACTTACAACATTCAGATAGATTATACCAAAGGCGATCAGGGCTTTGCATTCCTTTTATTCAGCATGACCGAGAGAAATCTTGCCGAATTTGACGCGCTTGCACAAAAAGTGCAAAATGCAGATGCCATCATTGTTGTTGGCGGTCTTTCAGCAAGACTGGAAGGTGAAGAAATGCCGGTATCTTTTGAAGGATTCAATGGCGGTGACCGTACAAAAATAGAACTTCCCGAAGTTCAGAAATCGCTCATCGATGCCATGCAAAAAACCGGCAAACCGGTAATCCTGGTAAACTGCTCGGGAAGTGCAATAGGGTTTGGTGAAATTGAGAACCAATACAATGCGCTGCTTCAGGCTTGGTACGGAGGTCAGGCAGCAGGGCTTGCCGTAGCCGATGTACTCTTTGGTGATTACAATCCTGCAGGCAGACTGCCTGTTACTTTCTACAAATCTACAGACCAGCTGCCCGCATTTGAAAATTATGACATGGAAGGGCGCACTTACAGATATTTCCGTGACGAACCTCTTTATGCATTCGGTTACGGTCTGTCCTATACTACATTCGAATATGGCGATGCTACCCTTTCGAAAAATTCCGTAAAAGCAAGAAAAGGTGTAAGTGTTTCCATTCCTGTAACCAACAGTGGTAAATACGACGGCGATGAAGTTGTTCAGGTATATGTAAAGAGTCTGGACAACCCCTCGGCCCCCATAAAATCACTAAAGGGCTTTAAGCGGGTTAATATCGCTGCAGGCACTACCACCACTGTTACCATAGATTTGGGATCCAACGCATTTGAATTCTATAACGAAACAGTTGACGAACTGGCTCCCCTTGCCGGGAAATATCAGATTCTATACGGTTCTTCTTCAAATGATGCAGACCTCAAGGTTCTGGATTTTGAAGTAATATAAAGATAAACAGGTAATTGATAAAAAAATACCCGGGAAAATCCGGGTATTTTTTTGCTTTGTTGTGAGGGGTATTAGGGCTATTCGTCAAAAAAGCCCATTCCTTCCAACATGTCAACCAGCTTGACGGAGTAACATTCGTCTGCAAGCGGCCATCTTACCTGGTGTTTGTATAACAACAAAGTGGTATATCTGTTGTCATCGGCCACCGCAACGGTATCTGCACTACCCCCGTAATGGAGCAAGCCGGAAAGGTACTCACTCTTTTGAGGATCGTTCATCATTTGGTTGAAGTGTTCGTTGAAATCGTTGTCTGAAACAAGCTCTATATTAAATCCATATTCTTTCATCGCATAGATTACATTGGCCATATCCAGCCGGTAATGGTTGTATGCATGAAGCATTACTATCTTCTGCGGTGTTTTGGATAAAGTATAAACAGCCCTGGCGACACAATCAATGGGTGACATCTCGGTGGGATCGGTAAGCCGGCTGAGTGGGAATTTTTGCAGCACTTTATAGGATTTGAGCATATTTATGAACGCATTGCTGCGGAAATTGATCTGGAACTCTCCGTCTGAATGCCGTCCCATAAGATTTCCCACACGCATGATCTTGGCATCGAGCCCTTCGCTTACGGCCTGCAGTACCAGTCTCTCTGCCTTAAATTTGCTAAGAACGTATTTATTCTCAATTTTCTGACCTACAAAAAGCTTTGTTTCATCAAAAATAATATTTTGATAGTCCGATTTGTTCATTGCGCCACTTACACTAATAGTGGAGATATGAATAAGCCGGGCATTGTCACTCTTACAGAAATCAACCAGGTTGGCTACCCCCTCCACATTAATTTTTTCCAGTTCGTTTCCGGCTGCATAGTGTTTTACACTGGCTGCACAATTGTAAACGGTGGATATCCCCATTCCCTTTAAACTTTCGAGCGTGCCTTTGTTGGTAATATCCCCGTCAACCGGAATAATTCTTGTTCCAAAAAGATCATCGAATGTGTTGGAAAAGTAGTACATCAGCTGCGATTTGAGTCTTCTTTCGGGAGTAAGCACTCCTTTGGAGCGGACCATGCAATAAATAACCGTCTTTTCGCTATCTATCAGTTCGCGTAACAAATGGATACCAAGGTATCCTGATGCCCCCGTAAGCAGAACATCTCCCACTTTCCGGTCTGCATATCCATCCCAGAGATCAGGAAGGCCTTGTTCAAGAATTTTGTTTATGGCTGAATAATCGTACCGGGAAATATCCTCGTCTTCCTGAGTTTCTTTTTCCTGCTTTTGGGCCGATTCCGTAAGGAATGAAGCA
>JAQVSH010000312.1 GCA_028700615.1 Bacteroidales bacterium | reverse complement strand
TACCTGATCTGCACGCTGCGGGTCGAGGTACGGATTACCCTGTACGTAAGTGTTGGCATCTATATATGATGTAAAAGGATTCAATTGGCTGAAACTCGGACGGGATATACGGCTGGTATACGATAACGTCAGGTTCCAATTCGCTGAAGGATTGAATCCGGCAAAAACGGTCGGGAAAAGGTTGAAATAATTTTTTTTCGTCTTTTCGGCAGCTGACACCCAGTTACCCAGTGCATAAGTATATTCTCCGCGAAGTCCCAGCTTAAACATCCATTTAGAGCCCAGCATTCGCCCCAGAGAAATATAGGCCGCAGAAATCTGTTCTGTATAATTGAACACATTGGACATCCCCGGATTGGGATTCCAGGAACCGTCTGAAAAATCTTCCCTGAACAAATTGTTATTTGTTTCCGTCATGGCCCATTTCACACCGGCTTCCAGCATGCCCGTTTTCCAGAATGTCTGCTGGTAATCTGCCTTTCCAGAAAACATATTGATGTATTGCTGTCCCTTCTGACGGAATATCTCATCGAATCCTATCCCGGAAACAAGCAAATTAATCTGATTATTAGCAGACAGAATATCGAAATAGGCATAGTCTGCATTGAAAGTGAATTCCTGTCCTTTATTTTCGTTAAATATACCGGTGTAATTCAGGTTCCCGCGGATGTTGTTGTGGTCATTATCTGTCTTGATTTCACTTCTCTTGCTGTATATCAATTGATTGTTGTAATAGGTATTGGTATAATTCTGATCTCCAAAGTTATCCTGAGAATTTCCGCTGAGCATAGAGGTAAGTATAAAACCAACGGTGTTTTTCTTGTTCAGAAAATAATCGTTTGCCAGCTTTAAATTATGATTTTCAGATCCGATAAGAAAGTCTGCATGGGCTATCTGCTCCAGTCCGCCTTCCCCTGCAGACCCCATTCTGGAATCCAGAACAGCTCCCATTTCCTCATAACGGCCGCTGTAATTAACCATGGTATTGGTTTTTTCCGAGCGGTAGTTCAGAGTAAGACCGCCTCCGCCTTCCTGTTCATACCGTTCGTGCTTCATACCTCCGTAGAACCCGTTCACAGAGCCGTTAAAGCCTTTCAGGACGTTCTTTTTCATGCGAATATTGATAATACCGCCACTGCCTTCTGCATCGTATTTGGCAGAAGGGTGCGCCATCAATTCAATTTTGTCTATAGTGGTTCCGTCGGTAGAACGTAACAAGGCTTCCAGCTCGAGTCCGCTCAGATAGGAAGGACGTCCGTCAATCCAAATGCTCACGGCCTGTCCGTTCAATTTCACGTTACCGTCCATATCTATGGTCACACCGGGGGCCTTGCGCAACACTTCCAAGGCATTGCTTCCCTGAGTAGATACCGCCTCGGAAACATTCATGACAATTTTATCGAGTTTGTGCTCAATAACAGGCACTTTAGCTGTAATTACTGCCGTTGCCAAAGTCTGGGCATCTTCTTCCAGTTCTATGGTACCAACATCCAGTTTACTTGCCTCCAGGGTGACATCTATTTCGAGGTTCTTATATCCCATAAAGGATGTGATCATCCTGTAAGATCCATAAGGTACGTTGGCCATTTCAAAAGTGCCGTCTTCGGCAGACGTTGCGCCGGCCACTACTACATCTTCATCGTTACGTATGGCAACCGTTGCATAAGATAAGGGGTTGCCACTGTTTTTATCAATAACCCGACCGTTGACCACGGTGGTATTGCTTGCCGAAAATGCGCTTCCTGCAGACAAAACGCAGAGAAGCATTGAAAGAAAAAAAATTCTGATCATTGATTGTTTTGTTTATAAATCGTTTCTAGTTCATCAAAAGGAATGGAAAGCAGGTTCATTTTTTTAAAGAACTTAGGTAGTTCTTCTTTGAGAAAAGTGGTTTTCATAACACTTACTATCTCTTCTCTTGCCTGCGAAGTAACAAAGTACCCTATGCCTCTTTTATTGTATATAACATTCATTTGCTGAAGATAATCATAGGTTCTGGCAACTGTATTGGGATTCACACCCAGGGAAGCACCCAGTTCGCGTACAGACGGGATCCTCTCCTCGGCTTTCCACTTACCGATAAGTATGCGCTCGCATAATGTCTCGGCAATTTGGAGATAAATGGCTTTATGCTCGTTGAATTCCATACTAATACTTATTGGTTTTTATCAGCCGGTACGATCCTGTCCAGCAACCGATTCCGATAACAGACCAGGAAATGTAGTCAACAAGAACCATTATTCTGACAAAGGGTAACTGCCTGAGCGAATCCGACAGATCATTCATTTTCTTAAGGTCAAAATAATTTACATCGGAAGGAATATCTCCCATTTTGGATTGCAGAAAAGCGGTAACTACCTCCTCACCTATCTGAGTGATAATAATAAAGCTTATCACACCAAAAATAACGGCAAGAAACATAAGAAAAACAATTGTTTTGGCTATTTTTTGTTTTTTATAATACAGGTTTCCCAGGATAAAACAAGCCTGGAACATGACCACACTGAATATTTCCGAACTAAAGAACGTAACCGAACCGGCTTCTCCGAACAACGTACCTGCCAACCGGCAGGGAAATAAGGCATAAACCAGATAATCTGTCAGAACCAGTATGGAAAATGACACAAGTCCTGTAACAATGGAACAGATAATGAGCATACTCAACATTTTTTCAAAGGCTGAGGCTGGTAATAAGGTATAATAAATCCCTTTCTTATAATGGTTTACATACCCGTACATTTTGGAAGGCACTACAACCATCATTACAACAATCAACAGGGAGATCATAGTCATACGGAAGAAAATGCCAACAGGATGAGCAATACCGTTAAGCATAGCTAACGCCATAATCAACACATACACCCCGGCAGCACTCAATACGGACAACCCGTATGACAGGGGAAATTCCTTAAGCTCTTTGAGTATAAGCATTCCAAATCTCTTAAAATTGAAGATATTTCCCATAATGACTATTTTTTGAAATGATCGGTGAACCAATCCCTGTGTAACAATGCAGCATTGAATAATATCTCGAGATCGACTTTACTGTCG